>CAMLDH010000110.1 GCA_946478765.1 uncultured Oxalobacteraceae bacterium
CTTAGCCCGGATATTTTAGTGCGCCGTGCAAAGGCGCAGTTTCTCAGTGGGTGCGAATCCCACCCGGCAACTTGCGCGCTGGCCGGTAGCTTCAATGATTTTTATTATAAAAGGAGTCCGTATGCGCAACGTACAGCAATTATTTGACCTTACCGGGAAGACCGCGCTCGTCACTGGCGGATCGCGCGGGCTGGGTTTGCAAATTGCCGAAGCTCTGGGCGAGCAGGGCGCGAAAATCGTTCTGTCGTCGCGCAAGCAGTCCGATCTCGATGAAGCGGTGGCCCATCTCAAGGCGCGCGGCATCAACGCCAGCGCGATTGCCGCCGATCTGTCGCAAGAGGCGGCTGTCGCGCCGCTGGTAGCGGAAACGCTGAAGCGCCTCGGCCACATCGATATCCTGATCAACAATGCCGGCGCGACCTGGGGTGCCCCGGCCGAAGACCATCCGATCGACGCTTGGGACAAGGTGATGAACCTCAATATTCGCAGCATCTTTCTGCTGTCGCAAGCGGTCGGCAAGCAATCGATGATTCCACGCGAATATGGCCGTATCGTCAACGTGGCGTCGATCGCCGGGCTTGCCGGCAACAGGCCCAGCTCCATGCAAACGATCGCGTACAACACATCCAAGGGTGCCGTCGTCAACTTCACCCGCACGCTGGCCGGCGAATGGGGCCGCTACGGCATTACGGTCAATGCGCTGGCGCCGGGCTTCTTCCTAACCAGGATGACCAAGGGCGTACTCGAAAAATTCGGCAAGGAAGAGCTCGCGCAACACGCACCGCTGCAACGGATCGGCGACGATGAAGACCTGAAAGGCGCCGTGTTGCTGTTTTCGTCGGACGCTGGCAAATACATCACGGGCCAGATTCTGGCGGTCGACGGCGGCGTGTCTGCCGTTTGATGGTCGCCATGACTACTTCAAAACCGCAGCCGTTTCCCGTTGAAATTCCATTCCTGGACGATCTCGGCGTCGAGTTTCTCGGAATGGGAAATGGCGAAGCCGAAATCGCGTTGAATCTTTTGCCGCGCCACATGAACAGCTGGCATGTCACGCATGGCGGCGTGACGATGACGCTGCTGGATGTCGTGATGTCGATGGCCGGGCGCTCGCTTGATCCGGGGGCACGCGGCGGCGTCACCGTTGAAATGAAAACCAGTTTCATGCAGCCGGGCGGCAAGCCGGGCGGGCGCATTGTCGCCAAAGGCAAGGCCATTCACCGTTCGACCACCATCTGTTTTTGCGAAGGCGAAGTGTGGGCCGACGACAAGCTGGTCGCGAAGGCGATGGGCACATTCAAGTACCTCAAGCGACTCGATGTCGCCCATAAAATGGAGCAGGACTGAGGCAATGGCCTCCCGGAATTCATCAAGCTATTCAATCATTGCAGCAGGAAATAACATGAAAAACTTCCAAAACAGGGTCGCCGTCATCACTGGCGGCGCCAGCGGGTTCGGCCGCGAATTTGCCAATATCGGCGCCGGGCTCGGCATGAAACTGGTACTGGCCGATGTGCAGCAGGACGGCCTCGACAAAGCGAGGGCGGAACTGGAAGCGCAAGGCGCGCAGGTGCTGGCCATGCGCTGCGATGTGCGCGAGGCGGAAGAAGTACAGGCGCTGGCGGATGCGACCATGGCCAAATTCGGTGCCGTGCACCTGGTGTTCAACAATGCGGGTGTCGGTTGCGGCGGCCTGGTATGGGAAAACACGCAAGCCGACTGGGAGTGGGTGTTGGGCGTCAACCTGTGGGGCGTAATTCATGGTGTACGCATCTTCACGAAGCTGATGCTGGAATGCGCAAAGGAAGCGCCGGGCTATGAAGGCCATATCGTCAATACCGCGTCGATGGCGGGTTTGCTGAACACGCCGACCTTGGGAATTTATAACGTTTCCAAGCACGCCGTGGTGTCGTTGTCAGAGACCTTGTATCACGATTTGAAACTGGTGGAAGCACCGATCGGCGCTTCGGTTCTGTGCCCGTACTTTGTTCCGACCGGCATCAGCCAGTCGCATCGCCATCGCCCGGACGACGTGCGGGCGGACGCACCTACCGTCAGCCAGCGCGCGGCGCAGGCGATGTCGCACAAGGCCGTGTCCTCCGGCAAAGTGTCGGCAGCACAGGTAGCGGAATGGACCTTCGATGCGATCCGCGACGACAAGTTTTACATCTACTCGCATCCGGACGCATTGGGCAATGTGCAAAAGCGGATGGAAGATATCGTGTTGCAGCGTAATCCGGGCGATCCGTATGAAGCCGCGCCGCAAGTGCGCGAGATGCTCCAGGCGAAGTTGAACGCAGTGTAATGACTGCGGCGATCCAGACAAACCAGTTTGCGGCACTGTCTTCGGGTGCACCGCTTATAAGTATTTATTTGATCGGACGCTCTCGGAGCACTGCGCCATCGGACTTGTAAAGTTGCACCACGGTGGAAACACGCGTGCCGTAAGTGGGCGACTCGATACACACCGGCGACAACATCCTTTCCAGCTCCAGATCAACCCCGGTTTTCGGCAAGCGGCAATCCGATGCGCGCGTGGTGTCGGTCAGCATTTCAAAGTACGCGTCTTCCGGCGCGCCCTGGCATAACAGGCTGGCAAATTGTGCTTTGGCTCGGACCACCTTGGGCCATGGTGCGTCCAGCAATCCATTCGACAATCCATAGATGCCGGGTTGCAGCCGCTGACCATTGCGCACATCGGCCTGCCCCCGGTTGGAAAACCAGATAACTTTTTCATTGTCGCCGACCAGCAGGTTGAAACCATTGAATACGTCATCTTGTGCCGCGAGTTCGGCCACATATTCTTCGGCAGTGGCTTGCCCGGTCAGGTAGTTGGCGACCAGGCGGCCGCGCGAGGGTGCGTCGAGGCGTCGTTCGGACGGTGCGCGGATATTGGTGAGCGCGGCAAAGCGGCCGTCGCGCGTAATGCCCAGCCACGTGCCGCCGCCTTGCAAGTCGCGTCCGGCATAGACGTGCGGATGATCTTCCCACCATGCGGCGGGCGCCGCCGGGCGCTCATAAAATTCATCGCGATTGGCGGCGGCAACCAGCGGCATGCCTGGAATGACTTGCCAGGCGAATACGATCAAGCACATGAGAAAACGTCCAAAAAATATTCTGTGTGGCGCTCGCCATCGATGAATGCATCCAGTTTCGCCTGGGCGACAGCACGCGCTAATGCGGCTTCAAAGTCTTGCGGTACCGCCAAGTACACTTCCATCCAGGTCTGTCGCCGGTCCTTTTCTTCCGGCCGGCGTTTCAGTGCCACGGCTATACCATGCTCTTTCGAAAGAACGGACTGCATTGCCGTTACCCGCACCTGCAATGCCTGCGCATCTTCGCAGCGGGCGCGGTAGTAAATATACAGATCCATGTTCACCTTCTTTTTGCGCCTGCCAAGGCCCGCGAATGCCAAACAACTGCTTCGGCTCGCCCGGAGGTTCGCCAGCTGCACCAGCTTGCAAATACGTTGAGCGCCTATGCCGGATTCGGTAATACGTAAGGCAGCGGCTTGAATTGCAATGCCGCGCCATCGGCCGAACCGAGATGGATTGCCCCTGCGTCCAGGGCTGCAACCTTGATCTCAACCAGGCACATCATTTCGTTTTGCGAATTGCTTTCAGCATTGACGATCATGCCGCAAGGTTGTTCCGGATCTGCAACTGAAAAAACTTCCATGCCGGGTTTTGCATCTTGCGTTTCAATCGAAGCCAGCATCATCCTGCGCTTGAGTTTGCCCAGGTATTGGCTGCGCGCGACGATTTCTTGCCCGGGATAGCAGCCCTTCTTGAAATTCACGCCGCCGATCAATTCATAATTGACCATTTGCGGCACGAACTGCTCCTGGGTTGCTTGCGTGATTTGCGGAATGCCGGCATGGATATCGGTGAGTCGCCATGCATGCGGTTCGGCCGGCGTGAGTGTTTCGATCAGCGTGGCCCATGCATCTTGCGCGACTATCTGGGTCGTGATCCATTGATAACGGGGAGCGCCAAGCGCGTCTGCGACGCGGATGAGCGTGCCTGCATCGGATTCGACTTTCGTATAGGGCGATGGCGGCAGGGTCGGAAACCAATTTGACAAGGCGGCGCCGGCGGCGGTGCCGGTCAATCCGAGCGTCGTATGGTCGGCAGTAATATCGGCCAATTTGACTTTGGCACGCAGTACAAACATCTGCAGGCGCTTTTGTATCGCGGGCAGGATGTCGCGCGGTACTTGCAACAGGATGGCATCGGCCGATTTCCAGATCAGGAAGGTCGCCAGCAAGCGGCCTTTGGGCGAGCAATATCCGGCAAGGCGTGCCTCGTCGGACGTCAAATGCTCGACATCATTGGTCAACTGATTGTGCAGAAAATGCGCAGCGTCTTCGCCGGACAATGCGATCAAGCCGAGATCGGCAAGCGGCGCGATGAAATCGGTGGTCGGCGTGATGCCGGCCGAATCGATGCCGGCATTCCGGACTTGCCGTGGGTCTGTGTCGGGTTTTTGTGCGCCGTGCTGGTTTAATGATTGCGGCAACGTATTCATGAGTTCAGCCATAAAGTCGGAGTAAGGATCAACCGGTTCAGTGATGTGAAATGGATGGAAAATAAAGCGACGGCTTTTTGCGCCGCACCGGGTGTGCAAAAGACGCGCCTTTATGTTTCGTTAATTATGAACCACGAACTAGTATCATTATGGGAGATTATAGTGACCTCACAAAAACGCGTCGGAATTCACTTCAGGATTGTTCTCAGGCATGGGTTTAATTAAAAAATTTCTTTTCTTTGCAGTTGTTCTGGCAATTATTTTTATTGGCATAACGGCATACTGGGCACAACAGCCCATCACCGATCAGGATCAGGCGGCGATCGAATTTTCGATCCAGCCCGGCAGTAGCGTGCGCAGCACCGCACAACAAATTGCAAGCGCAGGTGTCCCGATCAATCCTCTGATGCTGGAGCTGTTGGCACGCATGAGCGGCAAGAGTGCCAAACTGAAAGCCGGGAATTATGAATTAAAGCCCGCCACCACGCCGCGGAAATTGATCGACCAACTGGTGCGCGGCGAATTCGCACAAGAGTCGCTCGCGATCATTGAAGGCTGGACTTTCAAGCAAATGCGCCAAGCGATCGCCGAGCATCCGGCGCTCAAGCACGACACGGTTCAGTTGCCGGACAATGAACTGCTGGAGAAGGTTGCGCCCGACTATAAGTTCCCCGAAGGCTTGTTTTTCCCAGATACTTATTTATTTGCCAAGGGGGCGAGCGATCTGCAAATTTACAAGCAGGCGCATGCGGTTTTGCTGAAGCGGTTGAACGAGATATGGACCAAGCGCGACCCGAGCCTGCCGTATAAAACGCCGTATGAGGCATTGATCATGGCATCGATTGTCGAAAAGGAGACCGGGCAAAAATCGGAGCGCGACATGATTGCCGGCGTCTTCATCAATCGCTTGAAGCGCGGCATGCTGCTGCAAACGGATCCGACCGTCATCTACGGCATGGGCGAGCAGTACAAAGGCCAGATCCGCAAGCGCAATTTGCAGACAGATACGCCATACAACACTTATACTCGCGCAGGTTTGCCGCCGACGCCGATTGCCTTGCCGGGCGCCGCAGCATTGGCTGCAGCGCTCAATCCGGCCAAGACCGAATCACTCTATTTCGTGTCGCGCGGGGATGGCACCAGCCATTTTTCCGGCAATCTTGACGATCATAATCGGGCGGTTAACAAGTACCAGCGATGATTAGTAGTCCGCCCCGCAAATTTAAGTGGGGCGAACTACCAGCAATAAGAACCGCAGCACACATTTCCATGACGACTTTGCAAATATTCACATGACCAAGGGCAAATTCATTACCTTCGAAGGCATTGACGGTGCCGGCAAATCGACTCATATAGTGTTCGTCGCCAACTGGTTGCAGACCCATGGGAAGACTGTCATTACCACCCGTGAGCCGGGCGGTACCGCGTTGGGCGAAAAGCTGCGCGAGTTGCTGTTGCATGAAAAGATGCATCTGGAGACGGAGGCTTTGCTGATGTTCGCGGCCAGGCGCGAGCATTTGGCGCAAGTGATCGAGCCGGCATTGGTGCGTGGCGACTGGGTCATTTCGGACCGCTTCACCGACGCAACATTTGCCTATCAGGGCGGCGGGAGGAAACTGGATTTGCAAAAGCTGGCGGTGTTGGAGCAATGGGTACATCCGCATCTGCAGCCGGATCTGACCTTGTTGTTCGATGTGCCGCTGGAAGTGGCGCGTGCGAGATTGGATGCCACACGGACACTGGATAAATTCGAGCAGGAAAAAGCGGAGTTCTTTGCCGCGACACGCGCAGAATATTTGCGGCGGGCGGCGCAATTTCCGGCGCGCTTTCGTGTGATCGACTCGACCCAGCCGCTGGAAGATGTTCAGAGCTTACTTGAAAAAATTATTTCAAGTATTTGAATCTAAAGAGAAAATTCAAATTTTAATGTTGTTTCTTAAAAATAACTTATAACACATTGATTTAAATGATTAATTCTATTTATCCATGGCAGGAAGGTGCTTGGCAGCAGTTGCATCAACTGCGTGCGCGCTTGCCGCACGCGATTCTGTTTCATGGCCCGGAAGGAATAGGAAAGACCGTCTTTGCCGAACGCTTTGCGCAGTCTTTATTGTGCGAACTGCCAGCGGTCAATGGACATGCCTGTGGACAATGCGCATCATGCGGTTGGTTCGCGCAATACAGTCATCCTGATTTTCGCCGGGTCAGGCCCGAGGCGCTGGATGACGGCGAGACTACTGAAGGTGACGAGGCGAGCGAAACGAGCGATGGCAAAAAAACAGCCAAGTCCGCCAAGGCACCGTCCAAAGACATCAAGATCGACCAGATCCGTGCACTGTCCGACTTCATGAATATTTCCACGCATCGCCAGGGCATGCGTGTCATTGTGCTGTATCCGGCCGAGGCGTTGAATGGCGCTTCCGCCAATGCCATCCTGAAAACCCTGGAAGAGCCGCCGCCACAGACAATGTTTTTACTGGTGTCGAATAGTCTGGACCGCTTGCTGCCAACTATTTTGTCGCGCTGCCGCAAGTTTGCACTGGCGATGCCCTCGCATGAGGATGCGTTGTCATGGTTGAAGGCGCAGGATGTCAAGGACGCGGATGTTTGGCTCGCCGAGCAGGGCGGCGCGCCGCTTGCGGCGCATGCAATGGCGCAGACCGATACGCGCGAAGTGATGGATGAATTCCTGCGCCAGCTGGCGCAACCGGGCATTGAGGGCGCGCTTAAAACGGCCGATCGCTTGCAGAAAACGCCGGTGACGCAACTGGTCGCCTGGCTGCAGCGCTGGCTGTATGACGTGTTTTCTGTCAAATTTTCCGGCACAATCCGTTATTATCCGAGATACAAGAAGGAGCTTGCCGCGTTGGCGGCACGGGTAGATGCAGTTGGATTGCTGCGCGCACTTAAAGCCGCAAACGAGCGCCGTGCCATTGCCGAGCATCCATTGTCGGCCAAGCTCTTCATCGAAGACATGTTGCTGGATTACTCGACAACTTTTTCCTGAAAGGTCAGCAATGGCGGATATGTCTGTAAATACGGCAGCAGCCAATAACAGCGGCGCGAATGTCGCGCGCCCTTCGGTGCTGTCGCTCCCGATCAAGGAAAAAGCCGCATTGTATGCTGCTTACATGCCTTTTTTGGCGAATGGCGGCATTTTCGTTCCGACCAATAAAGCGTACAAGATCGGCGACGAAATTTATCTGATTTTGACCCTGATGGATGATCCGACCAAGTACCCGATTGCCGGAAAAATCGCGTGGATTACGCCGGCTGGCGCTAACAACAACAAGGCGCAAGGCATAGGCGTGCACTTTTCCGGTGATGAAAGCGGCCAACGCGTCAAGCAGCGCATCGAAGAATTGCTGGGCGCCGCATTGGGCTCGTCGCGCGCAACCCATACCTTGTAAGCGCATGTCTTATTCGCATCGCCTTGCCCGCTTTGATGATTTGCCTGCGATCGTCGATATCTATAACAGCACGATCGCATCCCGCAAAGTCACCGCCGATACCGAACCCATTACGGTGGAATCGCGCCGCACTTGGTTTGCCGAGCATTCGCCCGAACGGCGTCCGTTATGGGTAGTGGAAGACGACGGCAAACTCCTCGGCTGGCTGTCGTATTCGAATTTCTATGGCCGTCCGGCGTATTCCGGTACGGCGGAATTGTCGATTTATCTGCATGAGGATGCGCGCGGCAAGGGTTTGGGTCGTTATTTCTTGACGCAAGCAATCGACTTCGCGCCGACAATCGCGGTCCATACCTTGCTTGGTTTCATCTTCGGCCATAACGAACCTAGCCTGAAACTGTTCGAAGCGTTCGCCTTCGAACGCTGGGCCACCATGCCGCGGGTTGCGACGCTGGATGGTATCGAGCGCGATTTGATTATTGTCGGCAAGCGGGTCGCGTAGCGATTTCGGTTCACAATACCGGTATCGTCAATCGTCAGAATGCCCAACCGCGTACAATGGCGCTCATGTATATCGATTCCCATTGCCACATCAATTTCCCCGAACTGGCCGTACGGCTGCCCGAGATTTTCGGCAAGATGGCCGAGAACCAGGTCACGCATGCGTTGTGCGTTTCGGTCGATCTTCCCGATTTTCCGCAGGTGCTGGCCTTGGCCGAAAAGTACCCGCACATCTACGCATCGGTTGGCGTCCATCCGGATTATGAAGAGACGCCAGAGCCGAGCGTGGACGACCTGGTGCGCTTGTCGCAGCATCCGAGGATCGTCGCCATCGGCGAAACCGGCCTCGATTACTATCGGCTGCAGGGCGATCTGGAATGGCAGCGTGAACGTTTTCGCGCCCATATCCGTGCGTCGCGCGCTACCGGCAAGCCCTTGATTATCCATACCCGCGCCGCTTCCGAAGATACGATCCGGATCATGCGCGAAGAGGGCGCAGGTACCGATGCCGGCGGCGCAGGCGGCATGATGCATTGTTTTACCGAATCGCTGGAAGTCGCGCAGGCGGCGATGGCAATGGGCTTTTATATTTCATTTTCGGGCATTGTCACCTTCAAAAGCGCCAAGGAATTGCAGGCGGTTGCGCTGGCGGTGCCGCTTGAATCGATGCTGATCGAAACCGATTCGCCGTACCTGGCGCCGGTGCCGCACCGCGGCAAGATGAACGAACCGGGCCTGGTCATGCATGTCGCCGAATTTTTAGCCAAGCTGAAGGGGCTTCCGTTGGAGCAGGTTGCGCAACAGACGACGGATAACTTTTTCAAGCTGTTCAAGATTGCAGGTGGATATCATGCGTTCGAATCCTGAAAAACATGCAGGCGTGATTGCACGACGCCGGCGACTGATTCTGGCAGCGCCGCTCATTGGCGCGAGTATCGTGTTTTCGTCATTGGCATGCGCCGGCGCCTATGACGATTTTTTCAGAAGCGCCAAAATCGACGATGCCGGCACGATCAAGGATCTGTTGCGGCGCGGGCTCGATCCCAATATTATCGAAGCCGAACGCGGCGATACCGGACTGATTCTCGCGTTGCGCGAAGACTCGATGAAAGTCTTCGACGTTCTTCTCAATGCCCGCGGTATCGATATCGAAGCGAAAGCGCGCAATGGCGACAACGCATTGATGATCGCGGCGTACAAGGGAAACAAGCCGGCGGTCGAGGCGCTTCTGGCCAAACACGCTAAAGTCAATCGTCCCGGCTGGACTGCGTTGCATTATGCTGCGGCCATAGGCAATAACGGTATCGTCGCGCTGCTGCTGGCACAGTCCGCCTATATCGATGCCGAGTCGCCGAACAAGACCACGCCGATCATGATGGCGGTGCGCGGCGGTCATACTCTGACTGTCAAGTTGTTGCTCGATGAAGGCGCCGATGCGACGCTCAAAAATGAAGCGGGCCTGACCGCAATCGATCTCGCCAAACAGTCTGAGTTTCAGGATATTGCTGATGGACTGGCTTATCGCCTGAAGAAGGCCGGCAAATGACAAGAGGCGTAAAAGGATACCCTCATACGCCTCTTGGTTTGCAGGGAAGTTATCCCGTACACGTCTCTTAGA
>CAMLDH010000111.1 GCA_946478765.1 uncultured Oxalobacteraceae bacterium
CCTTGTTCCTGTCGCAACACGACAATCAGGTCGCCGGCTCCTGCGTGATGGTTACGCAGGAGGGCACACGGCCGCTGCTGGTCGAAATCCAGGCGTTGGTGGACACCTCGCATGTGCCGAACGCGCGGCGGTTGTCGGTCGGGCTGGAACAGAACCGTCTTGCGATGCTGTTGGCGGTGTTGCACCGTCATGCCGGCATCGCCGCATTCGACCAGGATGTGTTCATCAATGCGGTCGGCGGCGTCAAGATCACCGAACCGGCGGCGGACTTGGCGGTGCTGCTGGCGATTCATTCTTCGATGCGCAACAAGCCCTTGCCGCGCGGACTGGTGGTATTCGGCGAAGTCGGGCTGGCCGGTGAAATCCGCCCGGCGCCGCGGGGGCAGGAGCGCTTGCGCGAGGCGGCGAAGCTGGGTTTTTCGATTGCGTTGATTCCGAAATCGAATGCACCGAAGCAAAAAATCGAAGGACTGACGATCGTCGGGGTGGAGCGTATCGATGACGCACTCAACCGCATTCGCGAGCATGAATAGACCGGTTGTTATGCGGCGTTAGCGAATAAGGGCATGCGCCGCCGCCACGCCGCTGCGGATCGCTGATTCCAGCGTCGCCGGATAATCGCCGGCGGTATAGTCGCCGGCAATGACCAGTCCGTCGCGTGTGGTTCGATTGGCTGGACGCACCAGTGCAGGCGTACAGGAGAAGGTCGCGCGTTTTTCCGAGATTACTTTCGTCCACTTCGGATGGCGCAGTTCCGGCAACTGCAGCGCGTCGGATAATTGGGCCGCGACTGCTGCGCTCAACGCTGCATGGCCCAGAGCAATGGCGTCGGTTGACGCACTAACCACGACCGCGAACAAACCTGCATGTGCCGGATCAAGCGCACCGCGATCGAATACAAATTGTCCCCAATGTCCGGCAGCGGAGTCGTCGAGCAATGCGAAAAACGCGTGCGTCAAGCGGGTCTCCGGTCCGTATTGCAGATAGCAGGTGGTAATCGGTTCGTAGTCGAATGCCGCCAAATTGGCGGTATCCATCAGGTCGTCGAGCAAATTCGCCGCATGTGTTGCCTGTGTCGCCACAACAACAGCGTCGAAATCATCGCCACTTTGCAATCCGTCCTGATCGCCATTAAGGGCAAGCCGCCAGCGTGCGCCGTTCTGCGTGATTTTTTTAACGGTCATGCCCTGCCGGACAACACCGCCATGCCGTTTAATAAAGGCCGTCGCACGTTGCGGGAACAGTGCGCTTAAATCCACGCGTGGAATCAACATGTCTGACGCCGCACGGCGCGCCCCCAGGCTATCGCGCAAGACGTTGAGAAATATTTGAGCCGAGGCGCGTTCGGGCGGCGTGTTCAGTGCAGCAATACACAGCGGCCGCCACATCAGCTTCGTCAAGCGCTCGGTTTGATTGAATCGGTTCAGCAACTCCGTGACGCTGCAATCCGTATAGAGCAGCCAATCCATCCAGCGCGCTGTCGTCGAAAACCTCGCCAGCGCCAGTTTGTCTTCTTTTGCCAATCCGCCGGCGCGCCATAGCGCAGCCAGCAAATGGAACGGGGCAGGCAGCCGAGGCGCAACGAAATCCATGCCGCCGCTGTCTTTCGGGTAACGCATTTGAAGCGGCAGACGCAACAGCACCTTGTCGGCATCGATGTCAACCAAGTCCATCAAGCGCAGGGTTTCTGCATACGCGCCGAGCAGGATATGCTGACCGTTATCGAGGGATATGCCTTCAATTTCCACACGGCGTGCGCGGCCGCCCAGCGTGCGTGCCGATTCGTACAGCGTGACGTGCCGCCCCTGATGCGACAATTCGACTGCTGCGGCACAGCCGGCCCAGCCACCGCCCACCACTGCAATTCTTTTCGCCCCAGTCTGGTCGCGCATCAGTTCCGCCAAATCTTGGTCGCCTTAGCCACCTTAGCCGCGCACATATGTTTTCCATGCCAGCCAGAGTTTGCGGATCGGCGTGAGGGAAATTCGCTGGTCGAGCACATGAAATCCGTCGCGCTCGATCTCGTTCAATAGTGCACGGTAAATCGACGCCATGATGAGACCGGGTCGTTGCGCGCGCCGATCTGCATTCGGCAGCAGCGCAAATGCCTCGTCATACACTGCCTGCGCGCGCTGCGCCTGAAATCGCATGAGATTTTCAAAGTTCTCGCCATGCCGCGCATTGAGGATGTCAGCCGCGGTGACATTGAATTGCTGCAATTCGTTGACCGGCAGGTAGATCCGGCCTTTGCGCGCATCCTCGCCAACGTCGCGAATGATGTTGGTCAACTGGAATGCGAGACCAAGTTTTTCCGCATACTGCAGCGTCTCGGGACGGGTCACGCCAAATATGCTGGCTGACAGAATGCCGACCACGCCGGCCACATGCCAGCAGTATCGCTGCAAACCCGGGAAATCCAGATAGCGGGTCTGGCTCAAGTCCATTTCCATCCCGTCCACAATCGCCAGCAGGTGTTTGCTGTCGATCGAATACGTTGTCAAATGAGGTTCCAGCGCCTTTGTCACGGGATGCGTGGGATTGCCGGCCACCATCGCGCCGATCTCCTTGCGCCACCAAACCAGTTTGTTATGCGCGATCGACACATCGGTGCACTCATCCACCGTGTCATCGACCTCGCGGCAAAACGCATACAGCGCCGTGATCGCGCGGCGTCGTTCTTGCGGTAGAAACAGGAAACTGTAATAGAAACTGGAGCCGCTTTGCGCCGCTTTTTGTTGGCAGTATTCGTCGGGAGACATGAATGAAAGGAACTGGGTTGGACTTGAAAGAAGCCGCTATGCTAGCTGACTGTGTCATGCGCGACAACCTGATATTCAAGGAGACTTCATCCATATTGCGCGCCAGATCAACAGCAGCCAATCGACTTTTCCCAGTGCCGGACGTTGATTGAACACATCGTAACCGACTTGTTCGATGCGTTCGAGAATGCGCAAGCCGCCTTGAATAACCAGGCGAAGTTCCCAGCCGATTCGTCCCGGCAAGCGCAATGACAAGGGTGCACCGGAAACCAGCATCGCACGCGCACGTTCGACTTCAAATTGCATCAATGCGCGCCACGCGCTATTCACCTGTCCGGCAGCCAACTGCGCCTCGGTCACGGCGAACCGCGTCAAATCTTCCTGCGGCAAATAGACACGGGCCTTTTTGCTATCGATCGCCACATCCTGCCAAAAATTAATCAGTTGCAGAGCGGAACAAATGGCATCCGAATCCCGCAGATTCTGCACGCTGGCAGCGCCATACAGATGCAGCATCAAAGCACCGACGGGATTGGCAGAGCGTCGGCAATAATCGAGCAAGATTTCAAAGGCGGCGTACCGTGTCGTCAAAACGTCTTGTTTGAATGCTGACAACAGATCGCGGAACGGCTGCAGCGGCAAGCGATTGTCTTGAATCGCCCGGTCAAGGTCGCGGAATAGTTTGGAGTCAGGTTCCTGGCGCTGCGCAATGCGATCCAGTGCCACTTCATATTCAGTGAGCGCAGCCAGCCGGACATCCGGCAGGGCATCGCCCTCATCGGCAAGATCGTCGGCGCTGCGAGCGAATGCATAGATCGCCTCGACTGCCGGGCGTAATCTGGCCGGCAACAAAACAGACGCAACCGGAAAGTTTTCGTAGTGTTCAATTGGCATTGTTTTATTAGTGACTAAAAAGTCATATGCAAACTTGAGGCGGCCTGTTTATAATAAATAACCAGTCAGTCAGTAATTAAATAAGCGCGGCTGTGACATCGCAAAGTTGGAATCCTGGCAGTGCATCTTTTCAGCCCGCATAGTAAAGGAAAAAACGTGGCCGCCCTGAACAATCAGCATCAAATCGCCTCTCAACGACGTCTTCCGATCTGGGTGGCGTTCGTCGCGGCCTCGGCGGTCGTGCTGCTTGCAGCTTGTACCAAGCCGGTTGAGAAGGTCGAGGACATTCGTCCGGTTCGCGCCATCCAGTTAAACGCCGACAAAGCCGACGTGGTCGCCGAATTTTCCGGTGAGGTACGTGCCCGCGTCGAATCGCACCTTGGGTTCCGCGTCGGCGGCAAGATTGTGGCGCGCAAAGTGGATGTCGGTACTACCGTAAAACGTGGACAGGTCCTGATGCAACTGGATCCACAGGATTTGCAGTTGGCGCAGGCGCAGTCCAACGCCGGAATGAAGGCGGCAGAAAGCAACCGCGATCTGGCCAAGGCCGAGCTCAAGCGCTACCAGGAATTACGCGACAAGAATTTTGTCAGCCAGGCAGTGCTGGATGGCAAAGAGACCACCTTCAAAGCTGCGCAAGCCAGCTATGAACAAGCAGCTGCCGCCTACAAGAACCAATCGAATCAAACCGGCTATACCACGCTGATCTCCGACGTGGACGGCGTCGTGACCAGCGTCGATGCCGAAGTCGGGCAAGTCGTCGCGTCGGGCAGCCCGGTCGTGCGCGTGGCGCAAATGGGAGAAAAGGAAATTGTGATCGGCATTCCGGAGGACAAAGTCGATACGCTGCGCAGCATCAGCGATGTGCGGGTTCGTATCTGGGCCAATCCGACCGGTGTCATCCGAGGCAAGATCCGCGAAGTTTCCCCGATTGCGGATCCGGCCACACGTACCTATACCGCGAAAATATCGATCCCGAATGCGCCGCCTGAAGTAAAGCTGGGCATGACAGCCTATGTGACATTCGCTGCCAAGACGTCCCATGCAATGATCAAAGTACCGCTCACCGCGTTGTTTCAGGAAAAGTCGGCCACTGCCGTATGGGTGGTGGAAAACGGCATAGTTAAACTGGTGCCGGTTCAGGTTGCCGCTCCTTCCGGTAACGATATTTTGCTGGCTGGCGGCGTTGCGCCTGGTCAGATAATTGTGACTGCCGGCGTCAACCTGCTCAGGTCAGGACAAAAAGTGACGATTCTGGGCGATGATGCGGTTACCAAAGACGACGCCAAAGCACTCGCAAAGGCAGATGCAAAATTGAGCGCCAGCGCTGCATTGCAAGCCGCATCAGTCAACCCGATCAATTCCGCGTCCGCTGTGAACGCTGCATCCGCAAATGCCGGCGCCGGGGGGGCGAAATGAAGGGAGGATTCAATCTTTCGCGCTGGGCGCTGGAGCATATTCCTCTCACACGTTATCTGATTGTTGTCCTGCTGATCGGCGGTATTCTGAGTTATGACCAGCTCGGGCAGGATGAAGATCCGCCATTCACCTTCCGCGCGATGGTGCTGCGCGCAAACTGGCCGGGGGCGACTGCGCTGCAAATGGCAGATCAGGTCACCGACAAGCTTGAAAAAAAGCTGCAGGAAACGCCCTACGTCGACAAGATACGCAGCTATTCCAAACCAGGTGAAACACTCATCATTTTGCAAGTGCGCGAATCGACTTCGCCGAAAGAAACCGCAGCGGCGTGGTATCAGGTGCGCAAAAAAATCGGCGATATCAAGGGTACGTTGCCGCCAGGTGTGATCGGCCCATTCTTCAATGACGAATTTGGCGACACTTTCGGCTCGATCTTTGCGCTGTCCGGCGATGGATTCACGTATGCCGAAGTGAAGGACTATGCGGACTTCGTGCGCCAGCAGTTATTGCATGTGCCATCGGTTGCAAAGGTGGAGCTGTTTGGCGTACAGGATGAAAAAATCAATATCGAATTTTCGCATAAGAAGTTTGCCCAACTCGGTATTCCGTTCGATGCAATCGTAGGTCAGCTCGATACGCAAAATTCGGTTGAATCGAGCGGTGTGCTCGTCACGCCGACCGATAATCTGCAAGTGCGTGTGACCGGCGCCGTCAGGTCGATCAAGGATCTGGAGGACCTCGAACTGCGCGCCAGCGGCACCACTTTCCGTCTTGGCGATTTTGCGACCGTCAAGCGCGAATACACGGATCCGCCGCAAGACAAGATGCGCTACAACGGCAAGGAAGTGATCGGCCTTGGCATCTCGATGGAGAAGGGTGGCGACATCATTGAAATGGGCCAGCATCTGCAGCAGGCTGTGGGGGCCATCAAGAGCAAGCTGCCGGTCGGCATCGAGTTGCAGCGCGTCGCCGACCAGCCGAAAGCGGTTTCGTCTTCCGTCAATGAATTTTTGCGTACGTTGATCGAAGCGGTATTGATCGTGCTCGCCGTCAGTTTTATCGCGCTTGGCTTTCACGCCAAACCGTTCCGCCTCGATGCCCGTCCCGGTCTGGTGGTTGCGCTGACGATACCGCTGGTGCTGGCGGTGACCTTTCTTTTCATGCGTATCTTCGGCATCGACCTGCACAAAATTTCACTCGGCGCACTCATTATTGCGCTCGGACTTCTGGTGGATGACGCGATCATCGCGGTCGAGATGATGGTGCGAAAAATGGAAGAGGGTTTTTCGCGCTTCGATGCCGCGACCTTCGCTTACACCTCGACTGCAATGCCGATGTTGACCGGCACGCTGATCACCGCAGCGGGCTTCCTGCCGATCGGCTTGGCGAAATCGGCGGCGGGCGAATACACATTCTCAATGTTTTCGGTTAATGCGCTGGCGTTGTTGATTTCATGGCTGGCCGCGGTATTGTTCACGCCTTACATCGGCTACGTGCTGCTGAAAGTAAAGCCGGCGACCGGCTCCGACGAGCATCATGAATTGTTCGATACGCCGTTTTACAGCCGCTTCCGCAAAATGGTGAACTGGTGCGTGGAGTGGCGCAAGACGACTATCTTGCTAACGCTGGCGGCATTCGCGTTGGGCGTATTCGGTTTTCGCTTCATCGAGCAGCAGTTCTTCCCTGATTCAAGCCGGCCGGAATTAATGATTGAACTCTGGATGCCGGAGGGGGCCGCATTCAGTGCGACGGAAGCGCAGGCGAAGAAATTTGAAGCGTTTATTCGCAAGCAGGATGGCGTTGAAAGCGTGACCAGCTATGTCGGTACCGGCAGCCCGCGTTTCTATCTGCCGCTGGACCAGATTTTCCCGCAAACCAATGTGTCGCAGATAGTGGTGCTGCCGAAGGATCTGAAGGCGCGTGAAGCGTTGCGCCTCAAGATTGTCGCCGCGTTCAAGACGCAATTTCCTGACGTGCGCGGACGGGTAAAACTGCTGCCGAACGGTCCGCCGGTTCCGTATCCGGTGCAATTTCGTGTGACAGGCGGCGAAGTGACCAAAGTGCGTGCGATCGCGGACCAGGTCAAGGAGATCATGCGCGCCAATCCGAATGCGATCGGCGTGAACGACAACTGGAATGAATCGGTGAAGGTGCTGCGCCTGGATCTCGATCAGGATAAATTGCGTGCGCTCGGTATCAGCTCGCAAACAGTGATGCGCGCCACCAACACGATTTTGACGGGCACCACCATCGGCCAGTATCGCGATGAGAATAAACTAATCGATATCGTGATTCGTCAACCGGTCGAAGAACGTTCCACCATTACCGCGTTGAACGAAGCGAATATCCAGACTGCGCCCGGGAAGTCGGTGCCTTTGTCGCAACTGGCACGCGCTCATTTCGTGTGGGAGCCGGGTGTCGTATGGCGCGAAGGGCGAGAATGGGCAATCACAGTGCAATCGGATGTAGTCGACGGCATCCAGGGGCCGACTGTATCGAGCCAGATCAATCCGAAGCTTGAAAGCCTGCGTGCTGCCCTGCCGGCCGGTTACAAGATTGACCTGGCCGGTGCCGCAGCCGACAGCGGCAAGGCGCAGCAATCGATTGCGGCGAATGTGCCGCTCGTGATCTTCATCATCTTCACTTTGCTGATGCTGCAATTGCATAGCTTTTCCCGCGCATTGTTGGTATTCCTGACCGGCCCCTTGGGTATCGCGGGCGCCGCAGTTGCATTGCTGGTGTTGCAGCGTCCGTTCGGATTTGTCGCGCAGTTGGGCGTGATTGCGCTGTTCGGCATGATTATCCGCAACTCAGTGATTTTGATCGATCAAATCGAGCAGGACATTGCCGACGGCGCGGCACCATGGAATGCGATTGTCGAATCGGTGGTGCGGCGCTTCCGGCCGATTATCCTGACCGCAGCGGCAGCCGTGCTGGCGATGATTCCATTATCGCGCTCGGTATTCTGGGGCCCGATGGCTGTTGCGATCATGGGCGGACTGATCGTGGCAACGGCGCTTACTCTGCTGTTTTTGCCGGCGCTGTATGCGGCATGGTTCAGGGTGAAGAAGCCAGCATAATCAAGGGTAGGGCGGTTCGGTATCCGGATCGATGGATGGCGGGCGCTTGCGGATATAACATCAGGCAACTATCTATTCGCTGAACAATATAGCTAAACAGTAATCAATCTGTCAAAAACTGCGGCAGATGAAATAAAAATCCAGTAAAATGTTCGGTCGAAGTTGAAGAGCCCTTGGCAAGGGCATTGTAGGGCGACCGTATTTTCGCTTCAGGGTCGCCCTTTGCTTTTAGTGTTTAGGCGCAAAATCCCGCGAGGATGGCGAAATTGGTAGACGCACCAGGTTTAGGTCCTGACGCCAGCAATGGTGTGGGGGTTCGAGTCCCCCTCCTCGCACCACAGAATTCTTTATTTTTGGACGATTCACATGGCAACTGCAGTCGAAACTCTGGAAAAACTTGAACGCCGTATCACGATCACATTGCCGCTGGCCGATGTGCAAGCTGAAGTGGAAAAGCGCTTGAAAGTTCGTGCTCGCACGGCAAAGGCGCCGGGCTTCCGTCCGGGTAAAGTGCCAATGAAAATGGTCGCGGCGCAATACGGTTATCAGATTGAAACCGAAGTGCTGAACGATAAAGTCGGCATCGCGTTCGTCGATGCGACTGCTGAAAACAACCTGCGCGTTGCGGGTTTTCCGAAAATCGAACCGAAGGCCGATGCGAACGTGACGGAAGGCGCAATCGTATTTGACGCGACGTTTGAAGTCTACCCAGAGGTGAAAATCGGCGATCTGGGTGCCGTGGAGGTAGAAAAGACGATCGCTGAAGTTTCCGACGCGGAAGTCGACAAGACCATCGATATCCTGCGCAAACAACGTGTGCACTTTCACGTCAAAGGTGAAAAGGGCGAGCACGGCGACGGCGGTGCAGATCAATCGGCGCAAAACGGCGATCGCGTTACCATTGATTTCGTCGGTAAAATCGACGGCATTGAATTTCAGGGTGGCAAGGCGGAAGACTATGCCTTTGTACTCGGGGAGGGCCGTATGTTGCCGGAGTTTGAGGCGGCCACGGTTGGCTTGAAATTGGGCGAATCGAAAACCTTTCCGCTGTCGTTTCCTGCTGATTACCATGGTAAGGATGTCGCAGGAAAAACCGCTGAATTCACCATCACGCTGAAGAAGCTGGAATGGGCGCATCTGCCTGAAGTCGATGCCGAGTTCGCAAAGACGCTCGGCATTCCGGATGGCGACCTGGCCAAAATGCGCGAAGACATCAAGACCAATCTCGAACGTGAAGTCAAAGGCCGCGCCAAGTCCAAGACCAAAGACAGCGTGATGGACGCGCTGATCAAAATTACTGAACTGGAAATTCCGAAGGCGCTGATCGATCAAGATGTGCAGCGTTTGGTCGAAATGACACGTCAAGACATGGCGCAGCGCGGTATGGAGGTGAAAGATATGCCGTTCCCGCCGGAATTGTTTACTGCGCAGGCCGAGCGTCGTGTGCGTTTAGGTTTGATTCTGGCTGAAGTGGTCAAGTCGAACAATCTGCAAGCGACGCCTGAGCAGGTAAAAGTGCAAGTGGAAGAATTCGCGCAAAGCTATGAAGATCCGCAACAGGTTTTGAAATATTATTTCAGTGATCGCCGTCGCTTGGCCGAAGTGGAAGCCCTTGTTTTGGAAGAAAACGTCGTTAATTACGTTCTGGGTAAATCCAAAGTGACTGAAAAGTCGGTTGCATTCGACGAATTGATGGGCAATAACGCACAAGCGTAATTCACTTGTGTGGGGTGCTCAGTTGGGGATTGAGGGGGCGTTTAGGCTAACGCTTCGCTTAACTCTTTCCCATAATGCCTAAGGACAAGCATATGACAAGCATGATTCGAAATTCCGCACTCGATACCGAAATGCTCGGTATGGTGCCGATGGTGATTGAGCAAAGCGG
>CAMLDH010000112.1 GCA_946478765.1 uncultured Oxalobacteraceae bacterium
GAGCAGCTCCATGCCGACCGACTCGCCGAGCAGGTCGAGGTCCTGGCCCACCACGGTGGCCAGCAGCACCGGTGTGCGCCATCGGGTGAAACTGATCGGCGCCGGCATTTTGACACCGGCAGAAAATAGCGAAATCAATACCGCGACCTCGGTCAGCACCTCCAGCAGTGCCGCTTCCTTCAGCGGGTTGAAGTGAAACATGTTCAGTACGGT
Source organism: uncultured Oxalobacteraceae bacterium (assembly GCA_946478765.1). Next base: position 214 of record CAMLDH010000112.1, read on the forward strand.
AGGCCCTAACAGCAAGCCTGCGGCGAGATAGATGATGGCGGACGTGACAGGCAAAAGCTTCAGTCTGGAGGCAGTCAGCCCCATGAAGAGCAGCAAGCCGCCAATTGGTTGATAAACGTCGAGGCTTCAGAACAAGCGGGCAATCGTCGCCTTGCAATCGACGTGGCGACGTTGAAAGCGGCCAGATCCTCCATGCTGTTAATGAATCAAGCGGCGTCCTTAATGCGCCAGCAAAAATTGGCCGCGCTTGACCGGAACGAAAAGGATCGGCGCTGGTTTAGTTTTTGATCGAACGCCAAAGGAAAGCTAACGAGATCAGCATCGTTGAATTTTTTGGGTCGTGGAGCGCCTGCTGATTATCTAATGACGTATAGTGGATAGCATCTCTACCTCCTGTAATCAGCGTGGGATGCGCGCGGTGCCTGGGCTTTCCAAGAGTTCTCTGCGCAAAGCCCCTGCTTTCCTCACAGTTAAATATTGACAAACCCGCAATGCCATTTCATAAAAAACGTGCCCACCCAGTTCCCGACCTCCATGCCGTCATTGAAGAATATGAGGATCCCGACTCTGGCGCCCGCCATATCCATGTGCAGACCGATGATCCCGAGATGGCGTTTCTTGTTGCCTTCCCCACCATTCCCCAGTCAAGCGACGGCCGCGCCCATATTCTCGAACATATGACGCTGTGCGGGTCGGTACGCTATCCGGTCAGAGACCCGTTTTTCACCATGGCCAAGCGTTCAATGGCCACCTTCATGAATGCGTTCACTTATTCGGATCGCACCGTCTATCCATTCGCAAGCCAGGACAAAACGGATTTTTTCAACTTGCTTGGCGTCTATCTGGATGCCACTTTTTTCCCGACGCTGGATTACTGCGATTTTCAACAGGAAGGTTGGCGCCTGGTGTGGGCGCAGGATAAGTTGTCGTTGCAAGGCGTCGTGCTAAACGAAATGAAAGACGCCTTTGCCGATCCTCTGCGCGCGCTCGATCACGGCATCAGTCAACAGCTTTTCCAAGGCACCACTTATGCCGTGGAATCCGGCGGCGATCCGTTGGAGATACCCGATCTGACTTATGCCGATCTGAAAACCTTTCATGCGAGTCACTATCATCCGTCGCAGGCCATTTTCATGACGTCCGGACGCGTAGACGTGGCGGCAGTGCAAGGCATGATTGAGGAGCAAGTGCTGGCGCGCCTGCCGGGACGCTTCCCCAGAATGCGGCCGGACCTGGCAGCCCCATGGACTGCGCCGCGCACCGCGCGCATCGTCACGCCGGCGCAGGAAGGCAAGGAAAACGAATACGGGTTTCAGTTCTCTTGGCTGCTTGGGGAAACGGTCGATCTTCCCTCCTTTTTTCGCGCCAGTTTGCTGGAAGCAGGCTTGCTGGGCGACAGTTCGTCGCCCCTCATGCGCGCCATGGAATCGGCCGGCTTTGGTTATCCATCGTCCTTCAATCATCTGGATTCCGGTGCCCGGCAAATGGTCCTGCATGTAGGCATGGAAGGATTGAAAAAAAATGCACTGGCCAAGGCGAGAAAACACCTCTGGTCCGCGCTGGAGCAAGCGTCAAACACCGGCGTACCGCGCGCCATGCTGAAGGCCGCACTGCGCAATATTCGTTTTGGTCAGCGCGAAATCAATGGCGGCGACGTTCCGCATGGACTGCACCTGTTGCTCTCGGCGCTGCCGGTAGCCATGATGGGCGGCGATATTGTCGAGGCGTTCGACGTCGAACCATTCCTGCGGCAACTGGATGCGGACATCCAGGATCCGCAATTTTTCAAGGATATGGTCAAGGCATTGATCGACTCCCCGGCCCGTCTCGAATCGACGGTCTATGCCGATGCGGGGTTTGCTGCGCAGCGCGCGATGCGCGAAGAGCGCCGTTTGGCGGAATTGGCCGCCGCCCTGACTGCGGACGAACGCGCGCGCATCGTGCAGGAATCGGCCGACCTGCTGGCGCAGCAAAGAAAAGTCGTCGACAAGGATGTGCTCCCGCGCATTTTGCCATCCGCCGTTGCGCGCTTGGCGAAACCGAGTTTCCCGGTGCCGGCTGAAAATGAGAAAGTCGTTGTGCTGGAGGTCGCCACCAACGGCATTGCCTATGCGTCCGTCTTGTATGACATCTCCGACTTTAGCGCGCAAGAATGGCCCTGGTTGAATCTCTATGCGGGATTGGCGCCGCAACTAGGCGTGGCCGGGATGGGGTATGAAGCAAGCAGCGCGTGGCGCCAGGAGATGGTGCCGGACTTCAACATCGATGTCGCCACCAGCCAGCCGCTGGCTGTGGGAAAGCCGCTGCAAATCTTGATGGAATTCTCTGCCAAGGGGCTGCAGGAGGAGCTGCATAATCTCGCGACGGTGCTCTTGCAGTCGATTACGGCGCCGCGCTTCGACGAGGTCGAGCGCATGGCATTCCTGATCGACAGTCACCTGCAGGATGTGCATGGCGAGCTGGCGGTAAAAGGAGAAACCTATGCATCGCTATGCGCGACTGCCGCGCTGTCGATGCATGAACGCTTCAAGAACGTGATGGAGGGCGCCGCAGGACTTCCGTTCTATCGCTGGCTGCGGCAGCAGATACAGCATGACAGCGGCATGCGGGAAATCGCGGCGAAACTGGCGGCATTGCACGCGAAAATCACCGCCAGCCCGGCGTACGTCATTGTCGCTGCAGAAGCGCCCGCGGCATCCGCTTTGTCTGACTTGCTGGCGCCGGCCATCCACCGTACGCCGCGCCCCCTGGCAGAGCCGGAAGCCTGCGTCATGGATCCGCTTGCCAATACCGTGCTGCACGCTGCGGCGCAGGTCAATCACTGTTATGCAGCATGGCTTGTGCCCAAGCTCGGGCATCCCGACGCCGCCGCCTGCGCGGTGCTGGCAGAATGGCTGACCAATGAAGTATTGCACCGGGCCATACGCGAAGAAGGCGGCGCCTATGGCGCTGGCGCATCGTACGATGCCGTAACCGGCATTTTGCGGATGATATCCAATCGCGATCCGCGCCTGCTCGGCACCTATGCCGATTTTGACGCTGCGATTAACTCGGCGCTTACCGCGGACATGACGCAGGAAAGTATTGAAGAGGCGATTATTTGCGTGATACGGGATTTGGACAAACCCCAGCCACCCCATAGGCACGCCATGCGATCCTGGTCACGCAAGCGCCTCGGCATTACCGAGCAGTTGCGCAACCAATTTCGTGCGGGCGTATTGCAATGCACGGCAATCGAACTCCGCGCGGCGGCGAAAACGTGGCTGCATCGTCAACCGCCAAGCCGTTGCGCCTTTGCAGGAGACGCAGCCACCGAGCGCGGCGACATGCACATACTGCATCTGGCGCAGTTGCTGGAATAATCCCGCTTCACATGAAGCAAAGGCGACTCGGTTAATCTTTCATTACCGCAGCGACCTGCTCCATGTCGCGTGTGACGCTAAGGGCATACTCGCTACGCGCCAGTCGGACCAGTGATCGCAGCGCTTCCCGGTACGTCTGCCGGTGGCGCTCTGTCGGCACTTCACCGGCCGCCGCGATCAATGTGCAATGCGCACTTACATGCATCTCGATTATTTTATCGGAATCGCATATTTTCTGGCATGAATTATCGTTCTGGGCGCTCATGGCTACCTCCAAAATGAAACCTACAAACCTGTCTGAGACCGGTATGGCACTCACAGACACCGTTGAAGTTACTTATATGTGGTTGCTGACCCAGCGTTGGTTCCGTAAAGTAACTCGCTACCTTATCGGCCGATTCTTATCGCGATCAGCCTCAACCAGGTCTCAGCGAATCTGCTTCGGATCCGGCAGCGGCTTGCGTTGTCATGAGCGCCACCCCGAAGCCGGTATTCATGTGGGTCGCAAAGGTTTTTGCTGTCAATTTGGCACCATCTCGGCGCCCGGCTCGGTCTGTTAGATGTGCGCCTCATTAGCGCCGGCGGCGCATTGGCGCGCTGTGCCTATGAATATTGATTGCTCTTCTGTACGTCAGGGTACAGAAGAGCAATCTATCAGCGCGTACATTCTCAATTGCATTATAAAATCATGAAAGGCGCGAGACTAACAACCTGCCGGTTTGCACTGGCAGTGCTGAGCGGTCGCCATCGATTCGTCAGCGTTATTCCTGAAAATGACGCCCGCGCCATCGCTTCACAACATTTAAAAGAGGTCTCTATATGAAAATCCTGATATTCGCTGCGGCGGTGCTCGCCGTAGCCGCACCATCAATGGCGTCCGATGTCGGCGTGTCGATCAATGTCGGCCAGCCTGGCTTTTACGGCCGGATTGACATTGGCAGTTTTCCCCAGCCTGCCGTGGTCTATGCTGAACCGGTCATCATTCAGCAAGCGCCGCGCCATGTCGGACAGCCGATTTATTTGCGCGTACCGCCCGGCCACATGAAAAAATGGTCCAAGCACTGCGGTCAGTACAACGCTTGCGGCCAACAGGTCTACTTCGTGCAAGACGGTTGGTACAACAACGTCTATGCGCCCCGCTATCGTTCCCAGTACGAGGGTCACCACGACCATCATGAAGACGGCAATCGCGGCGATGACGATCACCACGACGAGCATGGTGACAACGGCAAACACAAGGGTCATGGCAAGGGGCATGGCAAGGGTCACAACAAGGACTGATATTGCACGCCTCGCTTCAACCATCCCGCTTCGGCGGGATTTTTTTAGGCGCAGCAGAGCAGTTTGCGCATCAGCGCAGGATCTGTAGCAGGAATGCCGGATCGCCTGCGGTCCGCCTGCGTTAGCTTCTCATTAACTACCTGCCAACACTGCTTTTCGCAAGTCGCCAGGGGCATCTCCCTCTGTCACGAAGATGGTACTCCTGGTGACTTTCTTCGATGACAGTGTTGACGACACGTCGCGCAGCGGGCCGATGGCCGTGCCATTTGCCATGCCGTTCAAATTTGTCTTGAAGAGTGCAACCGGGGTTTTCTGGCCACTGACATAGACGCTGTATATGGTTTGGGGTTTGAGTTTAAAGAGCGAGACTTCCAACGCGTCGATGATGCCCAAGTTGCGTGCCACGACGAATCCTTTGCCCTCACCGGACACTGCCTTCAACCTAGATTCGGCAGTTGGACAGGTGCGAGTGTGCATTTTTCCGGTCCTCTGGCTAGGCGCGACGCCCACAGCCCTGTAGGGCAGGGGTTTGCCCTTGCAAGGGCAAACTGTTGCGCAGGCGGGCAGCATGCTGCCCGAAACCCCTGCTCCACCGACGCGGACTGCATTCCGCTAGGAGAAGGGCGCTCCACTGGAGCACCGAAAACGCCAGAGGGCCGGAAAAGTGGGCAATCGCACCTGTAGCGCTCTCACCTAATCGGTGAACGTTATCGAATGCAAGAAAGCCAATGTTCATCAGACTTTCCAGGTGAAAGTGAGCGGTCAACTGCCGAATCTAGGTTCAATGCAATGTTGATGGCGTCGGTATTCACGCGCGGCACAAGGTTGGCCGTCCCATCTCCGGCAGGCACGGCGTTCGAGACATAGACGAGCGCTTGGGGTGCTTGGCCGACCGGGGAGTTCGCAATGACTTTATTGGTCGCAGTATCGATCACATCCACCGCATCTCCGTTCTCCAGCCCGACATATATCCGCTTGCCATCGTCGGAGGTCCAGATGCCATGAGGCAGGGCGCCGACCGCAATGGTCGTTACGAGCCTCGGTGCGTCGCCGGTCGTGAAGACCTTGACGGCATTCTCACCGCCGACGGTGACATAGGCGAATGTTCCCGCAGCCGTTTTCGCAAAGGCCAGATGGTTAGTGATCATTCCGGTATCGATGACGCCCTTTACTTCAAGTTGCTCGGTGTCGATGCGTGTGACCTTGCCCACATCCTTGTGCGTCATCCAGACTTCCTTGAAGTCAAGCGTGCCGTATAGCGGGCTACACAAACGAGGGGCAACGCTGCAATGCGCCCGCCTGCCGCGAGACAAATCGGGAAGTTATTTCGCGCACGTTCCTAAGCTCGACTTATGAAGAAAATAATCCGAGAAAGAAAATGGATAAAGTCGAGCTTAGTGTAGTCACTTTGTTGGCTGATGATGCTCGGTGACATGGGGAGGGGCGCCGCGCGTCACGACCTTAAGCACCGCAGCGCCGATCATCGGCACACTGAGCAGCAGTCCCGTCCATTTGATCCCGTTGGCCACTGCGAGCAAGAACGCAAACCACGAGGATAGGGCAATCACGTTGTTGCCGATTAATGCGAGGGTTATGAGGGTCAACACGTTTTCAGCAAGATCGCCGGCGACGCCAATGCACGGTAGCCAGCCCAGTTTGAGTCGGGCGACCCAGGGCTTGGGGGCACCGACCTGGCGCAGCCCGACCAGCCGGTAAAACGCCCAAGCTGAAAGAAGCCCAAGCCACCAACTATAGGAAGCGATGAACGCAAAGTCCGCCAATATCGCGGCAACCGCGTATCCGGCATGAAAATCAGGTGGTAAGGCCGGCACCGACCAAAGCGGTATTTCGCCCGTCAGGTACAGGGTGCGTTGCCAGTGATTGAAATCCACGCCGCCGTTCAATAGCATCTGCGGCGAAACCGCCCGCCACGGCATTTCTCCGTGTAATGCTTCATATCCGAATAAGCCGGCGATCGCGGCTGTCAGGAGCGCAAGCAGCGCAAATGCGATGGCGATGTGCCATCGCTTGGCAAGAGACCACTGGACAGCGACAGGGACGCAGGTGTCTGCCACTCCTTCGGGCGCTGGCCTAATTTGCCTGTGGGCTTCAGTAGGCAAGACAAACTCCCGTACCACTAATCCTGCTACGCCCCAATAAGGAGTCGCATAGCATTCGTCATGGACCAAAGGTGGCGCGGCTGCGGATGGCGGCTGGATAGCTGCCGTTTTCGCTGCGAACGCAGCTTCGTTTATGCGTAATCTGCATTTTTTTGCTTCAGAAAGCATCCAGAGGAACGTTTGGTCGGACAGGTGCATCTGATTGCCCTTCTTACTTAAGGGATAGCCGCCACCGACGTCACTATGCGCACCGCGGAACCAACGCTGCTCCACCGTTTGATCTGTGCCCGCAATCTGGCCGTTTTCTTCCCAGTACAGCCGAGGTTCGAATGTGGCCCGGTGCTCGTCAAGCGAGAGTGCCTGGCGTACATGCCGCATCTTCTTGTCCTTGACGAAACCGTCCGAAGTGATTTTCGTTTCAAGGATGTACGGCAGGCCAACCGACGATACCGTATCCCACACGCCGACGAAATGGACGCGTTCAAGTTGTTTATCCGCACTGGTGAACTGCGACCTTAATTGATTGGCGACACGGAACCGGTTGCGCTTGTCCGCACGGCTCTTCGTGTTCGAGAAGTAGACGCTAATCAGGGTTGGAATCAGCGCGGCGCTTTCCTTGCGCACAATGCCGAAGAGATTGACCATGCCGGCGACACACCGTGCGGTAAATGCCCCGCGCGAAAATCCGAACAGAAAAATTTCGTCGCCCCTACGATGGTTTTCGATCAGGAACTGATAAGCACCACCGATGTTTTCATAGATTCCTTTTCCGGATGCCAGCCCCTGAACGCGGTCCCATTTGCGGCCCAGTCGGTCCCAGATCCCGGTCGGCGGCATTTTGTCCGGCGCGCCTACTCCGGGATCGTAATACAGCAACTGGTCATTTCGGTCTGGATCAAGCACGCTGACCAGCTGCAATACGTTTGTGTCATGATCGCCGCCAGTGAGCGTGTTGTTGGTGCCGTCACAACAGATAATTAATTGGCGCGATGGCGTATCCGGAGGCGACATGCTTTCCTCGCATGGAGTGGCACTTAATGCCGGTCCTTATCAATGCATTCATGCCGACGTCCCGCTGCTGTCCACTGCGTCCCGGGAACTCAGCATTATGCGGCAAGCCCGTAGTCCCGCAACAGCGACCCGCCGGGAAATGGGTACCAAAACCACGAATCACCGATGGCAAGGATGGAGGGCATGCCATCTTCTGGCTGCATGTTCCGCATATCCCAAAAGACATTTCCAACTGTCATTTTTGGCCTCCTGTTATTGAGTATGTCGCTCGCCGTAAAGGCGATGCGTATGCTGACAACTTCATACTACGGGAGGCGATGCGAGGTGCAACCATTCGTGCAGACGTAAGCTTTACGGTACATCAAACGGCTGGCGAAAACAGCATCGCACGCACAATGGGTGTACCACTGAGCGGCGTAAGTATGCATCGCGCTAAATCGGGACAAGCCGGATAACAAAGCGAATCGATAAAGCGATCTACCAAGCGGGCGTTGTCTGCCGAACGGACGATGTGAACTCTGCCGGTGACCTTTAGTAGCGGGAACTTGCAAGCAACGACAAACAAGATTGCGAAACATCAAAATGATAAAAAGATGATTGTTCAAAATGACTTGAATTCATGTAATACATAGCAAAGGGCAATATGAACGATCTACACTCTCCCGAATACGATCCTAACCATTTGTTAGGTGCGTTGATTGAAAAACTTAATCTCAAGAACGATGCAGCATTATCGCGTGCGCTTGAGGTTGCACCTCCAGTAATCAGCAAGATCCGCCATCGCAGATTACCGGTAGGCGCGTCCCTGCTGATTCGCATGCATGAAGTATGTGAATTGAGCATCAAGGATTTGCGGGTTCTGATGGGTGATCGCCGTGGAAAATTCCGCATTAGCGACAAGCAATTCAAACCCAAGGAAGTGAACCAGCCATGACGTGGTGATGGACATGTTCGTGAACCTTGGCCTCGACGGCAGAATCAAACTGCCAAAGAGGTTTCACGACATGGGCCGTTGGGAAGCGGGCTTTATCTGCCAACCGGTGAAAGTTATTAGACGCATTGCCACCCGATGCCGCTACGTTTGGTCGCCTGTTGGCAGTACGACATTGCATCTCAGTGGCAGCAAAATACCGGTTTGCTTCGGCCGAAATTTGTTGGTTTCGCTTTTCAACGCATGAGCGAAAAGATGATGCCGGAGGATGAGATGACCGAGAAAGAAAAGTATGACAACTATGCAGCTGAAATGGTGCAGCGATTCGATGACTTCACTAAATGGGCCATAGAAAACTGGCCAAAAAAAAATTTCCCTTTGATGCAATCCGACTTCAATCAAGCACGCAAGGAAATCGGTCTGATCCTTGGTCCGAAGTTGGGTGAAGGCGATGCGAATCGGGCGATATCGTCCGAGACTCATAGTGAGCCCCAGTTTGTCGACATGAATCCGACGCCATGGCCATGACGAGTGTAGCGGCCCATCGGCAACGAGCATGGTTCGACTGAATTAGTCGCGTCGGCTTCCCGATCGACCATTCCGATCCATTGACCCTCGTCATCATCCACGCGGGACGGCCATGATTTGCCTCAATGCCGACCTGTATATCGGCAGTAGTATTTAATTTACATCTTCGTTGCCTTGCTCCAGAAACTGTACTATGGCAATTGCTCACAGGCTCCCCACTCCCGAACCTGAAGACGATCCGATTCCTGATAGAGAACCGGCGCCGGAAGACGATCCTGTTCCCCATCCCGACCCGGTCACCGATGCACCCGCGCGGTGCGATGAAGCGGATATGCTTCGATCGGCATCTCCTGCGCATCACCATTAAACGACAATAAAATTATCGAGCAAGCGTCCCATCGCTTTGGCTTGCATATGTCCATAAAAAACACATTTCCACGGAGAACTTTTTCAATTCCCTATGCGTCAAACCACGTTAATACGCTAATGGAAAACGCAGAAGTTTACAGATGATGCCCGCCACTAAGCAATCACGAAAAATTATTTGTGTCGTGAAAAATAGAAAGGAGGTGGGTGCGCTTGCGCACCATT
>CAMLDH010000113.1 GCA_946478765.1 uncultured Oxalobacteraceae bacterium
GACCACCGAGATCTACACTCTTTCCCTACACGACGCTCTTCCGATCTCTGCACTGCTAATCCGCGAATCCACGGATACAGCCACTCGAAGCGGTTGGCACGGAAAGAGCTGATGTCAGTCAGTTGCACGTTAGCGTTCGTGATGCCGATGCTCTTTAGATCATTCAGGGCAGCCTGGACGCCCTTGAAAATCTTCGGCCCGCCGCGAGCGACCTCGAGCAGATTCGACATGTGCGTCGGCAGCGGCTGGCTCGTCTCGAATTTGACGACCCAGACGCTCGGGCCGTCCGGCTTGGGTCGTTCGATGACCGTAGTGCCGGCGATGGTGCCGACCGAATTCAGGGTGAAAGCGATTCCGATGTCCATGGTGTACCCTTAAGTTATGTTTGAGTGAAGTGTAGCATATGCATAAACAAAATATGTGTTTTGCATAGTCAAAAGTATATATATGTCGTTACAGTCTTGTTGGTCGTGCGCCCCAAGAGAAACTGCGAGTCGAAACCAGAGTGTTCCCAAGGAGAGGGGCGGCGCCGCATTGCGCGTTGGATGGGGGCAGAAAATCCAGCATTCATGCTGGTTGGTGGTATGCCGGGATAAAGCCAGTAATGAACACATAAGCGCAAAAGTCATAACAAATGCGTTCCTTATGCTAATTCTTGTCGACTGCCGGCAGTCGTGGTCGACCTCCACGTTCTATTTTCAGAAAACCTTGCCTTAGAAAAAAATTGCACTAACTTTCGTTGTATTATGATGTTTGCTAAATATAGCGAAATCGTTATTGCACATGAAGCTTTCCAACTACAAGAAAGGCTCGCGTGAACTCATCCAGGCCGTAAGGTCGGACGGCTTTCGCGTTGGCCTATCAACCGTCTTTGCGCCTTGGGCAGCCCCATTCTTCAAGGAACGCGAAGGTGCCTGGTTGGGCCAAGGGCGGATGTGGGTTTTCGAGCGTACTAGCATCAATGGGGAGTTCGTCGCCAAACTTGCCTCGATGCTGCCGAAAGACGTCGTGTTCGATGTCGCAGCTGCGGCCCAGAAAATCAAAGCGGCGCTGGCCACTCCGGATCCGGATTTGTTCGCGCCGGCACTCGACGTCCAGATTTTTCCAGTGCGCGGCGGCGATCACGTCTGCGTTTCGAAGTTCGATCACCTCATGCTTCGTGCGGTCCAGGGCTTAAACGGTAGCTTCCTGCGGAATCGGAATGCGTGGCGGCTCCACGCCCAGCTGCCGGACATCCTGAGGGCGCTGGAAGCGCATGCAGGCGTCAAGCGTGACCACATTTACCTGCACGACACCGAGATCGTTCTGGAAGAACTTGCGTCACTTACCGAAGGTGATCGACCAAGCGTAAGCGTGGGCGGAATGATACCGGAGCCCGGCGCAAGGCGAACTGGAGACTCCGAGGGAGAGAACGCGGTCTTGACGGTAGTGGCAACGCCGATGAAGAGGCTGTGGGTCAATGAAAAAGCGCTGGCTGACGCTGAAAGAACGTATGGCCTTTACGATTATCAGACCCCGGGTGTTCGGCATCTGTTGAGCTATACGAGTGCATTGCTCGCTGATGACATGGGATTGGGCAAGACACGTCAGGCCGTTGTCGCTGCTCGCATGGTCACGGGTAAGGGGGCGGTGTTGGTCGTATGCCCGGCGAACCTGCGTATCAATTGGCAGCGGGAGATCAATGCGATCGACCAGGATGCGAATGTAGTTATCGCTGGTGCCGATCAGGATTGGTCAAAGGCCGACTGGCTGATTGCGAACTATGAACGCCTCGGGGCAGTCGTACAGGCTATCAATGACGGCATAGTGAAATTCCGCGTCATGCTATGCGACGAGGCGCATTATCTGAAGGAGCCACACACGACACGCACCCGCAATGCTTTTTTGCTGTCGAAACATATCGAGCGCCGTTTTCTGTTGACGGCTACTCCGATTTTGAATCGCGAGGGTGAATTGCATTCGCTATTGCGATTATCCGGCCATCCAATCGGCAGTGTACCGGTCGGTGATTTTCTCGCTGAGTTCGCCGGCAAGCCGGAACTGCGCAAAGCCCTCTCCGAGCGTGTATCGGAATGGATGCTGCGCCGGCGCAAGGATGTACTCAAAACGCTTAAGGGCAAGACGCATGACATCCAATATGTGAATCTTGGTCCGGATGAAGCGGTTGAGTACAAGCGGGCGCTGGCCGATGACGGTCAAATCGCTCTTGTGAAAATCGGCAGGTTGCGGCGAATGCTGGAGCGCTTCAAGGCAGACTGGCTAGTGAACACGATCGGAGCGTTGGCATATGAGGATAAGGCGATCGTCTTCTGCGCGTTCACGGATTCGGTGGATTACCTGGCAGAGGAGTTCGCCAAGGCTGGCATCAAAGCAGTGACATTCACCGGTGAACATACGTCGATCCGGAAGCAGAAGGCAGTCGATAGCTTCATGGGGGATCCGGAGGCGCGCGTCTTCATCGGCACGACCGATGCCGCCGGCGTAGGTCAAAATTTGACGGCCGCGAATTATGTTTTCTTCGCATCGCTGCCGTGGACCGCGGCGGCCCGGCGTCAGGCGGAGGATCGTGCATACCGGAACGGACAACTCCGGCCGGTGACTGTCGTGATCCCGATTATCCCGTCGACGATGGACGAACGGGTTGTCGAACTCCTGAAGCACAAGGAAAGCATCGAGCAGGATCTGTTGTCCGATGCTGATGCGGATCCAAAGCAGGTCGAAAAGGAAATGGCAACTAAGTTGCTGCAGGCAGCGTAATGGCAATTCATAAAAAGGACATATAAATCATGAGTTCGAGCGAAAATCTTCCAATGAGCGTCACCATCTACGGTAAAGAGCTGAAACAAGGTGGGCGGGGTAAATATCCGTACGACTGCGCAGCGCGCGATAAACACCCAAATGCGATGATTTATTTCGGCGACGGCTGCTGGGCCGATGAGTTTGGAAATGACTTCAAGAATCGTGACAAAACGAAGGACGTTTATGCCCAGAAGCCGCTTAAATATGTCGTAAAACCGAGCGACATCGCGACTTTCCATCTGTTCAATACGCAAGATAATGTCGTACTTGGCGGAGCGGAATTCCGGACCGTCGATGAGGCATTCACGGCGTGCGACGGTTGGAACAACGTCCCGCCAGGCAGCAGTGCGCGATCACAGCAAATCACAAAAGTGTCGGGGGGCGTTGCGCGTGCCAGACGGCTTATGTCGGTGACGGCGAAGCTGCATGAAATCGGGCAAAGCATTTGCGAAGCGATTTCAGCAAAGGACGACGACACGCTCAAGAGTCGGCAGGAGCAATATAAAACGCTTGCGGCGGAATATATTGGTCTCGCAGCGGCAGACTTGATAGAGCGTCATCAGCTGGCCGAAAGCGTTGATAAGAGGCTTTCGGCATACGACTTCAAGGCACAAAGCGGCGTTGACTTACAGAGTATCGACAGCGTGCAGGGATCCGAGCTCATGGACGATCTTGAACGGCTCGCGAAGATGGACTTTAAGCTGGCTTGTGCTCTGTGGGATAAGCATGCCCCTGCAGCAGCGCAGCGCCCAGCTATCGTGGATCCGGAATGGAAAAGGCAGATCAATGAGCTTAAGGCGGTCACTGCTGCAATCGACCGCGCTGGTGCAGCGGCTGTCAACGAGATCTATGTGTCTGGCGAGGACTATCGCCTTACCGTTTCAATGCAGGACGGCAGGATTGTGCATGCGGACTGTTATTCCGACGTCGCAAATCAATTCGTCACCTCGATCGATCGCTTCGATATAGATGAGGCCCGAGAGTGGGTGGAGCGGTACTCTGGGCAGGAGTGCATCGCCGGCCACTCGTTCAATGTCGTCGCCATCGGGTTCTGGAAAAAGGACGGAGCCTTTTCACCTGGCGAAGAGGACTACCGTCAGGAAATTGAACTGGCGAGTGGGTCACGTGCCAGTATGCGGCCATAGTAGATCGAAGATGAGCGCGATTGAGAGAATTGACGGCCGGTTCATGGTCCGCACCTATCCCGGCACCGATATTAAGGTGGAGATGGGCCCGAATGCGGCTATTCACCTGTATCTCGACATTTCTGATTTGCCGGCAGATTTCGCCGAGTGCGCAGGAAATTCGAAGCCGGCAAAGCTAGGCGCTACGATCGCAAATGAGTTTGGGGAACTTCTTGGCCGTCGTCGGCGGCGCTGTAATCAGCCTACACTAAACAATCAGGGAGAGTGGCATGCCAATTGATTTCACAAAGTTGAGTGACCCAGTATGGATGGCGGAAGCTCAGGAAAAGCGGGCGCAAAAAGAAGCAGCTTTGGAGGAAAAGGAAGCAAAGGTCAAGGCTGCACTAAACCTTTTCAGCTGCGAGGCAGCTTACTCTCGATTGACAGAGAAAGAGCAAGCATTTATCAAGTCATGTGAAAAATTGCTCCGCCTCTTACAGCCTCTTACAGAAAAGCAGGAAAAATGGCTGTTCGATCTGGCTGCAAAGGAGCGGCAGGAATCTACGGTGGCAATGGGCATGGATAAGCCGGCACACCATTCAGATGAGGGTTGGGAATCAGAATTGATCATGCTCGAAGCATGGCAGTGGGATGGCCGCAGTATTCAGGATATTGCTCAACGTCTCGAACTAATCAACATCCATCTCCCGAACAAGTGTAAGGAATGGACGCATACCGTGCCTGCCGAATGCCGTGGTAAGGTTTCCTATGTTGCATCGCGTAACCCAGTGAATAGCGAAGACGAGACACAAGAACAAATGGAAATCATTGCACTTGATAGCTCCGGAAACGCCTTGGTATGCAAAACGCGGTACAGCACCTACGTGGATGTCGAAGACCCGCATTTCAATGTCATGCCAATCGGCGAGGCAAAAGCTGTGCGCGAACAGTATAGCCAACGTAAAGCGGATGACGAATTGAGAATTCATCAAGAGCTGGAAGAGGACGAAGAACGGTACGTCTCTCCTCGCCTAAGAATGTAGAAGGGTGGGGATTCACGGAATTGAGGCGACATTGTTGCCGAAGATATGGAATACCTTTTGAGGTACGAATCCGCCTCCTGGATGAACATATATGCTGGCGTCGGGTCCTTTTGTGAAGGATCAGTAAGTCATGAGAAAAAACAGTAGTTTTGGCGCATTTCAGATCACTTACTGGTGTGAAAAAGTGCAGAAGTGCGTGAGACAAGCAACCCCAAAAAGCAATATTACCAAAATTGGTAATATTGCCAATTTTGGTAACATTCAAGCTGGGCGTGGCTTTCAAAGGGCCTTAGCTGATTCTTCTCACGAATTGCTGACTTTTCTCATTGATTGCAGGACACTCATACCTTTTCCAGTGGCGCAGTATTACCGGCAGACACCGAGATCTGGAACTGGTCGCCGGACGGCCAAGGCGATTTCTTTATGCTGGCTAGGTTTTACGACAAAGAACCCATCCGACGGAAGAAATCCTTGGCTGTTGTGTCGTTCAATTCAGTGAAATCGTAAGAGAGCAGTTGCGTGCCAGCGCGGTCAGCCGGGAGTTTGCACGTGGGCTCGATCGGTTCGGTACCGTAGTACAGTTTGGGCGGAGCGATTATTAGAAGCTGTTCTACCAACTTTCGGACTTCGGTAGCGGAATGGTCCCGTTGCATTGTCAGGCCAGGGTTGTCGATGACAACGATGAGCGGATCCGTCACTGCCGGCAGTTTCAGGAGCACTGCGACCAAGAGCAGGGGGGTATTCTGCAAAAGTGTGAAATCCTTGTACGGCAGCTCTCCCTCACTGACGTAGCGTTTTGTGATGCACAAGCGGATCTCCTGCGTACCTTCGAACTTTGCGTACTCCAATACGGTGTTGAGAAAACTGCTTGTCGTTTGATCCTTGGTGCGAAGAGTCATGCTCGATGCGCTCATGGGCTTTCCTTTTGTGTAAAAAACGGAATAAAACCAGAATCTTAAACGAGAATCTTTAAATCAAATTGAAAAATAATCAAATTCAAACGCTGAACTACTGTGCGCACGCCATCGAGGATTTGCGTGAGACTGCGGCCACGTTGAAAGACATGGCTCCAAACTCGGCACGAGTTATTTACCGCCTGATCACAATGCTGCAATCAAGCGTGAAGTTCATCTTGCCGAACTGCTGCAACTTGGTCGAACCGGACGAGATCCGCCAAGCGCACATCGATCTCGTGCGCCTTCCCTTTCCGTGCGTGGCCTTCGAGGCACCGTGGGACAAGGATGAAGATGGGCCGGCATACATGGGTGAGTTCAAGCAGTCGCTTGCGACGAAGCGAATCGCCCTGTGCTGGGACGCTCCGCAGTTCGAACCAATGCCTGGCCTGAACAGTTTTTTCGACGCCTTTCCGGACGGCGGGGTATTCGTTCTGCCGATCTACTGGGGGCCGGAATACAAGAAATGGACCGTGGCACTTGGCGGAGCCTTCATCCCTTACGGAAATGAGTTGCACAAGCTGAACCTGGACGAGGTAATGCCGGCAACCCGCATTGCGAATGCTGCAAAGATCGCTGCCGGGCACGCGACCGAAAAATCAATGCAGTTCAGGTCAGAGCCTTTTCCCATCATGCCGGAATTTTTCGAACGTGCGATCTCGAGCTACGGCAGTCGGGACAAGGCAAACGCGCAAATCATCGTCGATTCGCACGACGAAGCAATGGTGCTGGTTCAGGCGTGCAGTGTTATCAATTGCGCCAACGTGACGACAGCAGAAATTGCAGCGCCGGCGATACTCAATAAAAAGCGCCAGGCAAATGGCAAGCAGCCATTTTTCTCCTACAAAGTTTTGCAGCTTTCGGATGAACGGCGAGAGTGCGGGAAAGGTGGAACTGGAGGCCAACACGCCAGCCCTCGGATGCACCTACGGCGTGGGCACTTGCGGCGACTCGAAAGTAAAGTGATATGGGTGCGGCCGACGATGATAAATGCCGACTCGAAACGTGGTGCTGTGCTGAAAGATTACGCGGTGTAATCGAAAGCATAATTAACCTGATGTAAAAATCGGGATTATTTGAGAATATCGGAATTAAATGAGAAAACGCGGAATTAAATGAGAACTTAAAAAGAGCGTGAAATGTGGCAACCAGGTTGATTCCCCGCTCTACCTCAAGCCTTATCTTTTACATTCTGGAAGAAGCTACCGACCGGTCGCCATCTTCCAGCAGCTGGTCTGCTTCGGCACTTTTGACCCAAGCGGCGCGCTCGTCGGCCGCCATTTGACGGCCGAGAACATATTCGGAAGTCAAGGTTTCATCGGACATCAGGATCATATCGGCAAGCGAGAATGCGAGTTGATCGGCGGCCTGGCTGGCAGATTCTTCTGCTCCCGGTGTCGCTGGATCAAATCGGAAATCGAAAACGGTTTCAACGCCTCCGCGGCGGTAATGCAGCCGCACTGATACCGCGATCGCAATCTCGCCTGCCTCACCCTCCGCCGGCACCAGCTCGTCCGGAGCTTGGGGGTGAGTCACCATGCGTTCAATCTCGACAGCGTCGAACTGATTGATGCAGACCAGCCCGTCGTACATCGTAGCGACGCGAACTTTGCCGTAGTCGGTCATCGGCTGCTCCCGTTGTCCAGGAAGTGCAGCATCATGGCGTAGTTGGCGATATGAACCTCCTTGCGAGGCGTTTTTTCTGCAACCACGGCATGGGCGAGCATGTCACCGTAGATCTCGTTTCGGAGCGCTGGATCGTTCCACCCGTAGCGGCCTTCTCGTGCTTTTTCTGCCATCGCCTTCTTCATTCCGGCCGCGAATTTGTCGATGGCGATATTGATTGCAGCGATATCCTGTTCGATCACATCTTGACTGGGCCTTTGACCGTCTGGGTATTTGCGCATGGGACCTCCTTTTGAGTTTGAGGACCAAGGCGCGTGCCCGCGCCCCAGTCGTTGATTGTTGAGTTTTTCCTGATTAAAGAGAATCGGCGTCGGATTCTATGCAGCCCTTTGAGCCGAATCGGCCTGGTCATTCTCTTCGCCGCCCAGAGCGGTGATGATGTCGTTCAGAAGCTTGTTCAGCTCGCCCGTCATGAGCGCAAAGTCGGTATCGAAGCGCTCGTCTTCGTTTTGCGTGGTCGCTTCGCTGTTTTCCTTCAGCACATCCAGGGGGGCGACGCGTTTGATCGTAAGCGACTCAGTCAAGACAAATGATATCCGGTCGGACCAGGTCATCGCCAGCTGCGTGCATTGCTTGCCGGCGGCAATGTGACGGCGGAGGTCGTCGGCCTCCAGTGTGTGACGCAGGTAGCGCACGGTGGCCTTGCTTTCGCCGGAGGCGCGTAGCTCGGTATCCTGGTCCACGGTGAAGCCGTTAGGGGACTCGTCGGCGGCGAGCCAATCGGTCATGGCGGCCAGCGGGGAGCTCTTGGTGCGCAGCGTCGCGAACGGCAAGGTTTCCAGTGATTTCAGCAGCAGTTTGAAAACGTCATCGGCCTTGGTCGGGCTGGCCGCATCGACTACCAGCCAACCGTTGACCGGATCGATCCACACGCGGGTGCTGTGCTGGATGCTGAAGGCACGCGGCAGTAGTTCGTCGGTGACCTTCTCCTTGAGCTCTTTCATCTGCTTGCGGCCGAGTTTGAAGCCTTGCTCTTCCTCCTGTTCAGCAGCGCGCGCCTTGGTCACCTGGTTGATGACGGTGGCCGGCAGCAGTTTTTTTTCGGTGCCGAGCTGCAGTAGCAACTGGCGATTGGCGGTATGAACCAGCATGCCGTTGTCACGCGGTGATACCCATCCTTGGGATTGCATGTCGATGCTCGTACATGGAGTGAAGGCCTGCGATGCCAGATGCGTTTCGAGCGCTTCTGCGGTGATCGTCCATCGCCCCGTCAGTCGGTACACTTGAAGATTTTTGAACCACATAGAGACTCCCTCTTGTTCTTGTTGCGTATATGTAGGAGCTCGAAGGCTCCTATGCTAAGGTTATCAAAGCGACAACTTAAAAGGGGACTTCATCATCATCCATATCGTTAGCAGGACCAGGCGGCACCCCAGCTGTTGACGGAGGGGCCGTGCTAGTTGCCGGCTTGCTGCCGAGCATCTGCATCGCGTCTGCAATGATCTCGGTCGTGTAGCGCTCCACACCATCCTTGTCGGTCCACTTTTGAGTATGCAACCGACCTTCGACGTAGACCTGAGAGCCTTTTTTCAGATACTCCCCGACGATCTCGGCCAGCTTGCGGTAGAACTTGATCCGGTGCCATTCGGTCAGTTCTTTCTTTTCGCCTGAATTTTTGTCTTTCCACGTTTCGGTAGTGGCCACGTTGATGGTGGTTACCGCATCGCCGTTCGGCATGTAACGAACTTCCGGATCGCGGCCGAGGTTGCCGACGATGATGACTTTATTGACGGATGCCATGCTCATTTCTCCTATGTGTGAATGCCAATTTAATGTGTTACTTGGCGGTTTTGTGCTACAGGTTTACATCGTATGAAATCGTATGACGTGATATGACGCCATTACGCCCTCGCCCTAAGCTTCTCCAGCACGTTCTTCATGTGCTGGGTAGAAGCATGGGCGGAGAGCGATCGGTCTTGTTCGCTCTCAGGCTCGTCGCCCATGAGACCTATAAATTGGGATACCTTGAGGCCTAACGCCTCTTGCATTTCCGGATCCGTGCCGTGTTCCGAGACGAGGTAGTAGCAAAGCACCGAGTCGCGTTGACCGTCTCTGTGCGCCCGGTCCTCGGCTTGGCTATGCACTGCTGGGGACCAGTCCAGTTCCACGAACACGACAACCCGGGCACGTTCTTGCAGGCCATCAATGCCGGTGGCCGCACGCAGCGAGATAATGCAGACGTTGGTCTTGCCGGCACGGAAGGCTTCTTTCGCATCCCACTTTTGGTTTCCGTTTTCTCGGCCGGTAATGCAGACTGGATTGCAGTCCGCCAGTTGCTCGACGAGCGTGTCGACGACGTCGTGGTGGTGTACGAAGACCAGTGTGGGTTCTTCGGCCTCGATCAGGCCGCGCACGAAAGCTGCGGCCGCGTGTGCTTTGGCTATGCCCGTAGCGCGACGGGTTTCTGTGAACGCTTCCA
>CAMLDH010000114.1 GCA_946478765.1 uncultured Oxalobacteraceae bacterium
GGCATCGACCTGATCCTTCATCAAGGCAATCAGCGGCGATACGACGAGCGTCAAACCGTCCAGCATCAAGGCCGGCAACTGGTAGCACAGGCTCTTGCCGCCGCCGGTGGGGAAGATCGCCAGCGCGGAGCGGCCGGCGAGCAAGGCGTCGATGACGGCTTGCTGGCCGGGGCGGAATGCAGGAAGCCGGAACCGCTCGTGCAACACCTGACGCGGCAAAACGGGTGCGCTTGTTTGTTCGCTCATGAAGGCTTTACCTTTCTTTTTGATTCATTGATTCATGCGGCCTTGTACAGCACGATCCCCACACGCTTGATGTGATCGATGAGATCGGCGTTATCGATCTGCCGCAACAAGGACAGGTCGATTTTGTAGGGCAATAACAAATCATCCAGTGCATTTTCAATACCGAGCAGTTGCGTATGCGTGACGCCTTCGCCCTGAATCGTGAGATCGATGTCGGAACCGTTGCGGAAATTGCCCTTGGCGCGCGAGCCGTAGAGGATGACTTGTTCTATCTGCGGGTACTGCGCAAAGACGCCAATAATTTTGGCGATCGCATCGGCTTTCAAACCATACTTGATTGCGGTCTCGCTGCTTGTCATTTCTTGCTCTCGACGATTTCCATTTTTTGCTTCAGTGCCGTCAACAGGCCGACATGCCTTTCGCAAATATTTTGCACAATTTCTTCGGCAGTTTCTTCATTGTAGGTATGCGATGTTTTGTTTCTGTCGATGAGCATGTTCATCCACCCTTCGCCATCGGCAATCAGATCGCGCGAAAATGCTTCACGAATCGTATCGCGCGAGCCGACGATATTGGGGATGCCTTGGTAGACCAGATAATCTTTCAAGGTATTCCAGCCAAGTTCATAGGTGTATTCAAAGGCTTGTATCAAGCCCTGCTTTTCAAGCCGCGATAACGCGCGCTGCCGGCGCAACTCGCATGCCTCCGCCAGTTGCGCATGTGCCTTTTGGTAATTTTTGAATCGCTGTTTCCAGCGGATATCCGGATTACTCATGTCATTTCTCCATCGCGCCATAGCAGATAAGTATTATGCCGTCATTTTCGCTTGTCTCCAGTACTACTCCCGGAGACCTTGAGATTCAATCTCGGCTCCCCCAGCGCAAACCGCGCCAGCGCCGGCAGCGGCATGACAACCGCATCACGCCACTTGATCAGGCGCAGCATCGCCAGCCGCGTTAACGCGTCGCGTGCAAGCTCTTTTTCCGCGCCGGGTTCGCGCGCCGACTTGCGCCAGTAGCGCCCGTATTCGATGCTTGCCCGCATGATGAAAACGGCGACTTCGGATTCCGGGATTGCACGATCCGGCTCCTGACGGGCGACGCCGGCCAGGTATTCGGCCACCAGCAGCGTGACGTGCGATGCGGTGCCTTCGGCCGGCATCGCGGTGTCGGTCAAATCGCCGCTCTCGTCCACCAACGCCAGTCCCTCGGCGCGCTGCTCGGGCGCCAGGCCGCTGGCTTCGCACAGACGTGCGGCCAGCGGTCCGCGCTGGTTCTGGAAATAGGCGCGCATCTCGGCATCGAGCTCGTCGAAATACACCACCGGGTCATCCAGCAGGCGTCGCGCCAGGTGCTGGCGCATGGCGGTGCGGCGGCCGTCGTCGCTGTCCGGCGTGTATTCGTCGACCAGGGCGGCGAGACGCGCATCGAGACTGTCCGGCGCGCTGCCGGCAGGCCAGGTCGACGGCCCGCGCGTGGCCGCCAGCAGGCTGGCCAGCACGCGCCGTTGCACGTCGTACAGCGCATCGCCGGAACGCGCGACGAAGGCATCCTCGTCGCCGGCGACACGATGCAGCACGCCCAGTTCCAGCAGGGTGCGGCAAACGCCCACCAGATCGCGCCGCTCGTGCTGCGCTTCGAGCGTGAATGAAAAACCGCATGCGGCCAGTTCCGGTTCCGCCGCCAGCACCAGTAGCCGCTCGCCGAGTGCGCGTAGCGTGATCTGTGGATCGGCGCGCTCCAGCGCCGCGCAGGCGAGACAGAACAGCACATAGCGGCGCCGCTCGAAATCGGGTGCGCCGCGCGTGGCATCGCGCAGATCGGCGGGCCGCTTGTAGAGTCTTGCGCAATCGCGTTCGACATGCAGAATCCAGCCGGTCTGATGCGCGAACCATTCGCGCAGGTCGTCCGCATGCCGCCGCACCGCCGCAAAATCGGCATGCGCAGCGGTCATGAGCGGCCGCATGAGAAGTGCGCGCAATGCGTCGCGCCGCTCCTGGTCGCGATGCCTGGCAAGCACGTTGACGAGGTCGTTCATGATGTCAGCGCAGGGGTAATCGTGATCATGTGGTCGCGTCCTGCGAACACGCCGAGTTCGGTTTCGATCTCCGCATGCGAATCGGCGCTCAAGGGTTCGAGCCGGATTTGCAACAAGCCGTCCGCAGTGTGCCGCGTAACGGGTTGGTCGGGCGAGGTTTGCGCCGCCAGCGCTTCGCCCAGCAGCGCCAGGAACAGGCGGAACGCATACGTATCGAGCCGGTGCAGTTCCGACAATCGGGTGGCCGTGCCGGTCGCCAGTACCGCACGCGCCGCTTCGACCTGCGTGCGTTCTTCGGCGACGTGCTGCGCCAGCAATGCACGCGCCGCGGCGCGATCCTTGACGTGCGGCGCCGGACCACGCGGTGCGATTTCGCCGCGTTCGCGCAGGCGCGGATGAATCGCGACCGCCGGTGCTTCGGCCCATGCCGTCGAGGCAGGAATATCTTCCGAGTCGCCCAGAAGGCTCAAGTGGCGCGCTGGATTCAATGCAAACGCGGCGCGCCACAGGCGATGTGCGTCGGCGTCGCTTTCGGTATCGGCAAACCAGCGCGCGAGGACGCGAAAATCGGCTGAGCGGTCGCTACGGCCGCTGCGCCGTTCGTTCAAGGCCGCCACCGCCGCCAGCAATTGCGGAATCGCCGCGCGCGCCTTGGAGCGCAGCAACTCGGATTGCGCCTGGATATGATCTTCGCTGACGAACCATAGACGCAGGCCGCGCCAGCGTTCGCGCCAGCTATGCAAGCGCTGCTGCAGCACATCGGCTTGTTCATCCATGTCGCCCGGCGCGGCGTCGCGCACCTCGCGATTGGCGGCGTGCCACAACAGCGGTTCGATGCGCGGCGCCAGCGCGATGATGCGTTGCGCGATCGCGCCGGAGCGGCCGACCAGGTCGCCGATGAAGCGCTCCAGATAGTGGATCAAGCGTTGCTTGTACGCCAGCACCGCCTGGACATCGGCCTGCTGCAACTCGATCGTGCGCGCCACGCCGGCCATGAATGCCTGCGCGTTGTCGGCCAGACCCTCAAACACGCGCACCAGGTCGCGCAAGACTTCGTGCACCTTGGCGGCGTCCGGCGCCGGTTCATCGGACAAGGCCAGCAAGGCTTCCAGCCGGTTGAAGATATCTTCGAGCGCCACCGTTTGCAGTTCGCCGCGGCGCTGCAATGCCTGCGCAAATGTCGTCAGTGCAGCCTCGACCGCTTCGCCGCCGACGGAAAGCCGGTACAGAAAGCGCGCGCGGTAAAAATCCTCGATACTGGCGACGCGCGCGGTGTCCGGTTGCGATTCGAGATTGCCCCATTCGGCCAGTTGCGACAGGGCCGACTGGATTTCTTCCAGTGTCGGCGGTGCACCTGGCCATTGGGCTTCGATCTGTACTTCGTCGGGACGCAGATGCAGGCGGAATTGGCGTTTCGCAGCGGCGAATGCCTCCATGATCACGCGGTAAAACTGCGCCTTGTCCGCGCTGACATGGCGGAACAGGTCACGCGCAGTCTGGATTTCATCGTCCATTCGGCCAGGCGAAAAAAATACCGGGACTAATGCGAATGGCCGCAACCGTGATTATCGCCACCCGCTCCAGGCTCCGATGATGCATCGCGTCCGCTCTCACGGGTAAAGCCTGCCGCTTCCAGCCGCTTCAGATAGTCTTCCCACAGCGTCGATTGATTCGCGCCCAGCCAATGCAGATAGTTCCAGGAATAGATACCGGTATTGTGGCTGTCGGAAAAATGCGGTTGTACTGCATAGTGGCCGACCGGTTCCAAGGCAGTAAGGACAACGTTGCGCTTGCCGGTCTGCAAAACTTCTTGCCCGGGGCCGTGGCCCTTCACTTCAGCAGATGGCGAATACACGCGCAGCAATTCAAACGGCAAGGAAAAATTTGCGCCGTCGTCGAATGCAATTTCCAGCATGCGTGATTGCTTGTGCACCGTCAGCGCGGTTGGGTTCGGTGTTGGTGTTGATTTTGCTTCGGCCATGGCCTTGAATCCTGAAGGGCGTTTCGCCTGCAATCGCAATGCGAATACGCTAAAACATTGCTAAAACATTGGGCCCATATGCTGGACAATCGCCTCGCGCAGCGACGGCAGCAACGCTGCGCGCGACGCCAGGTCAACCGCATTCGGCGTTCGTTTTGCCTCAACCCACACCGGCGCCGGGAATTGCGCATCATCGATGTAGCGCGGAATCACATGCCAGTGCAGATGCGGCACCATATTGCCCAGGCACGCGATATTCATTTTGTCGGGCAGCATCACTTCACGCACCGCCTCTTCCACCTGCCACACAACGCTCATGAAAAACGCGCGGTCTTCCGGCGCCAGATCGGTCATTTCCTTCACGTGATCGTTCCAGATCACGCGACAGAAACCCGGATAGTGCGCCTCATCGACCAGCACCACACGCAACTTCTCGTTGCGATGGACGACCTCGCCGCCCGGCTGCGTGCACAACTCGCAGGATGCGTGGGCCGCCATTACACCAGTACGCGTTCGATGCCGCCGTTGTTCGCTTTCGCGACATATTCCGGCAGCCAGTTTTCGCCGAGCAGATACTTCGCCATCTCGACCACGATGTAATCGGCCGCGGTGCCGGCGTCATCGTTATAGCGCGACAAACCCTGCAGGCACGACGGACAAGAGGTGAGAATCTTGACATCGCCGGTAAAACCATCGGCGCGCAATTTGTCGGCGCCCTTGACCATCTCTTCTTCCTTGCGGAAACGCACTTGCGTCGAGATATCGGGACGCGTGACTGCCAGCGTTCCGGACTCGCCGCAGCAACGCTCGTTCTTTTCGATCTTGACGTTGTCGACGGTGGAAATCAGTGCGTTGACGGTCTTGACCGAATCCTGGATTTTCATCGGGTTGTGGCACGGCTCATGGTACATGTAGCGCGTACCGTTGACGCCTTCCAGTTTCACGCCCTTCTCCATCAGATAGTCGTGAATGTCGATGATGCGGCTGCCGGGGAAAATCTTGTCGAATTCATAGCCTTCGAGCTGGTCGTAGCACGTGCCGCACGACACCACGACCGTCTTGATGTCGAGGTAATTCAGCGTATTGGCCATGCGATGGAACAACACGCGGTTGTCGGTCATCATCTTCTCGGCCTTGTCGTATTGACCGGCGCCGCGTTGCGGATAACCGCAGCACAGATAACCCGGCGGCAATACAGTTTGCACACCGACATTCCACAACATCGCTTGCGTGGCCAGACCGACTTGCGAGAACAGACGCTCCGATCCGCAGCCGGGGAAGTAAAACACCGCCTCGGTATCGGCTGTCGTCTTGATCGGATCGCGAATGATCGGCACGATCTTGTCGTCTTCGATGTCGAGCAGCGCACGCGCTGTTTTCTTCGGCAGGTTGCCCGGCATTTTCTTGTTGATGAAATGGATCACCTGCTCTTTGACCGGCGCCTTGCCGACAGTTGCCGGCGGCGCCTTGGTCTGCTTCTTCGCGAATTTCTTCAGGATGTCGTGGCCGAAGCGCTGTGCCTTGTAGCCCCAGCCGATCATCACTTGACGCGTCGCGTTGATGGTTGCCGGATCGGTCGCATTGAGGAAGAACATCGACGCTGCGGTGCCGGGATTGAAGGACTTCTTGTCCATCTTGCGCAGCAGGTTGCGCATGTTCATCGACACATCGCCAAAATCGATATCGACCGGGCACGGCGTCAAACATTTGTGGCACACCGTGCAATGGTCGGCCACATCCTCGAACTCTTCCCAATGCTTGATCGATACGCCGCGCCGGGTTTGCTCTTCGTACAAGAAGGCTTCGACCAGCAACGACGTGGCGAGAATCTTGTTGCGCGGCGAGTACAGCAGATTCGCGCGCGGCACGTGGGTGGCGCATACCGGTTTGCATTTGCCGCAGCGCAGGCAATCCTTGACGCTGTTGGCAATCGCGCCGATATCGCTTTGCTGCATGATCAGCGATTCATGCCCCATCAAGCCGAACGACGGCGTGTACGCATTGCGCAGGTCGGCATGCAACTCCGGCAGGTTGAGCAGCTTGCCCTTGTTGAAACGGCCTTCCGGGTCGATACGCTGCTTGTACGCGCGGAAGTCGCCGATTTCCTGTTCGGTCAAAAATTCCAGCTTGGTAATGCCTATGCCATGTTCGCCCGAGATCACGCCATCCAGCGAGCGTGCCAAGACCATGATGCGCGCCACCGCCGTGTGCGCGACTTGCAGCATCGCGTAATTGTCGGAATTGACCGGAATATTGGTATGCACATTACCGTCGCCGGCGTGCATGTGCAGCGCGACGAACACGCGGCTGCGCAGCACCTGCTTGTGAATTGCGGTGCACTCGTCGAGGATCAGCTTGAACGCGCCGCCGCTGAAAATCTGACGCAATGCCGCGCGCACTTCCGTTTTCCACGACACCCGGATCGTGCGGTCCTGCGCGACATGGAACACGGTGGCATCAGGTTGGCGCTGCAGGCGTTCATCAAACGCCGCGCTCAATTTCTCCAGACCGAGCGCCGCCAGTTCCGCTTTGGCGTCACGCAACGGCTTGTCGAGTTGCGACAGCAGATACGACCAGCGCGCCTGCGTCGCTTCCAACAGTTGTTCGGCCTGATTGACGCGATCTTCCAGCAATTCAGCGGCCGGAATATCGTCGCCGTCCGCATCTTCGCTCTTGCCCAGCGGCAGATTGCCCTTCGCGAAAAATGCGCGCAATTCGGTCAGCAATTGCAGCTTGTTCTGGATCGACAGTTCGATATTGATGCGCTCGATGCCATCGGTGTATTCACCCATGCGATCCAATGGAATCACCACGTCTTCATTGATCTTGAACGCATTGGTGTGCTTCGAGATCGCGGCGGTGCGCGCGCGATCGAGCCAGAATTTCTTGCGCGCTTCCGGGCTGACCGCCACGAATCCTTCGCCCACATGGTTATTGGCCATGCGGACCACTTCGGATGCTGCTTGCGCAACGGCATTCTCATCGTCGCCGACGATATCGCCGAACAAGGCCATCTTCGGCAGCACGCCGCGCTTGGACTTGGTCGCATAACCGACCGCGCGCAGATAGCGCTCGTCCAGATGTTCGAGACCGGCCAGAATGGCGCCGCCCTTCTTCGTTTCGGCGTCGAGGTAATCCTTGATTTCGACGATCGATGGAATCGCGTCGCGCGCCTGGCCGAAAAACTCCAGGCACACCGTGCGCGCATGCTTGGGCATCTTGTGCAGAATCCAGCGCGCCGACGTGATCAACCCATCGCAGCCTTCTTTCTGGATGCCGGGCAAACCGGCGAGGAACTTGTCGGTGACGTCCTTGCCCAGGCCTTCCTTGCGGAAGGTGCGGCCGGGGATTTCCAGCATCTCGCTCTTGAACGGCGCGTTGGTTTTGCCCTTCTCGCTCGGATGCGTCCATTCGAGCTTGAATTTGGCGACCGCGACATCGTGAATCTTGCCGAGGTTGTGCCCGATGCGCGTGACTTCCAGCCAGTCGCCGTTCGGATCGACCATGCGCCAGCTGGCGAGGTTGTCCAGCGCGGTGCCCCACAACACGGCCTTCTTGCCGCCCGCATTCATCGCGACATTGCCGCCGATGCATGATGCCTCGGCGGAAGTCGGATCGACCGCGAATACGAAGCCGGCTTTTTCCGCCGCATCCGACACGCGCTTGGTCACGACACCGGCGCCGGAGAAAATCGTTGCGTATTCGCGGTCGACGCCCGGCAGCATCGTCATTTCGACGGCGCCCAGTTGTTCCAGCTTTTCGGTATTGATCACGGCCGACAAGGGCGTGAGCGGAATTGCGCCGCCGGTGTAGCCGGTGCCGCCGCCGCGCGGAATGATGGTCAGTCCGAGTTCGATGCAGCCCTTCACCAGACCAGCCATCTCGTCTTCGGTATCCGGCGTCAGCACCACGAACGGATACTCGACACGCCAGTCGGTTGCGTCGGTCACATGCGACACGCGCGACAGGCCATCGAACTTGATATTGTCTTTCGCTGTGTAGCGGCCGAGCACCTTGTTGGCACGCTTGCGCAGGTCGTACACCTGGCGGAATTCTTCGCCGAAAGCGGCGACCGCTTTTCTGGCCGCGCGCAACAGCGCTTCGACATTGCTGCTGCGGCGCATCGCCTGCGCATCACTGGCGTCGCTCAGGTCGGTAGTGACGCGGCGCTTGTCGACTTCACCCAGACGATGATTCAACGCAACGATCAAATCCTGGCGGCGCTTCGGATTGTCGAGCATGTCGTCCTGCAAATACGGATTGCGCCGCACCACCCAGATGTCGCCCAGCACTTCATACAACATGCGCGCGGAGCGTCCGGTCTGGCGTGCGCCGCGCAAGTCGTCCAGCAGGCGCCACGCATCTTCGCCCAGCAGGCGAATCACGATTTCGCGATCGGAAAACGACGTGTAGTTGTAGGGAATCTCGCGCAAGCGCGTAGGGATAGCGCCACTAGGCGCGTCGGAAAGCAAAGCCTGGATTTGTGCGGGGGCGTTCATCGGATGGAGTCAGACACTCTATTTGAGGCCGGAGCGGTTCGGCGCCATAGGCGGCGCATGAACGCTGTCGGCAATAGCTAAAGAGGCATTTTAGCTTATTGCGATGCGCCACGCGGCAACAGCCTTACACTCCGTGCGGCCAAATAACGCCAGAAATATTGCCGAAATCGTATTTTTACAGCCGGAATTTACCCCAGCCAGCGGGCAATTTGATGCCAGAATCCATCCGGCACATACAACAGCAAACCGGTGATCATCATGTAACGCAGGAATTTGCCGATCGCCATGTAGAACACACTGGGCCAAAACGGAATCTTCAACCACCCGGCCAGCGTGCAAATCGGATCGCCGATGCCAGGCACCCAACTCAGCAGCATCGTCTTTGCGCCGAAGCGCTGCAGCCAGGCGAACCAGCGGCTGTCGCGCTCTTTCGAAAACATTTTCTTGGCGCCGTAACCCAGCCAGTAATCGACGATACCGCCCAGCGTATTGCCCAGGGTCGCCACCAGGATCGCCGGCCAGAACAATGCGGCATTTGCCTTGATGACCGCAAACACCGCCGGCTCCGATCCCATCGGCAGCAGGGTCGCGGACACGAAGCTGATGACAAAGACCGACGAAAGCCCGACGTCGGGCACTGCCAGAACGCTTAACAGCCAGTACGTTGCGGATTCGATCATGAAAAATGGAAGAGAGTCGTTGCGTCGAATCGGCACGAAGAATGCCGGATTTGAAACAACAGTCAAGACAGAGTCGGAGCGTCCATTATAATGATCCGTTGTCCTGTACACGCCTGCGATTTTTGTTATCGAATGCCCTGACCTGAATTTATGACCACCGACTATCTTCAAAAAATCCTGACTGCGCGCGTCTACGACGTGGCGATCGAATCGCCGCTCGACCTCGCGCCGACGCTGTCGCAGCGCATGGAAAACCGCATTTACTTCAAGCGCGAAGACATGCAAAGCGTGTTCAGCTTCAAGCTGCGCGGCGCCTACAACAAGATGGCGCACCTGCCGCCGGCGCAAGTAAAGCGCGGCGTGATTTGCGCATCCGCCGGCAACCACGCGCAAGGCGTTGCACTGTCCGCCGCCAAGCTCGGCTGCCGCGCGGTGATCGTGATGCCGACCACC
This sequence comes from uncultured Oxalobacteraceae bacterium, assembly GCA_946478765.1. Next base: position 9,897 of record CAMLDH010000114.1, read on the forward strand.
ACGCCGCCGGTCAAGGTCAACGCGGTCAAGGCGCGCGGCGGCGAAGTCGTGCTGTTCGGCGATTCGTATACCGACGCCTACAACCACGCACTGACGCTGGA
>CAMLDH010000115.1 GCA_946478765.1 uncultured Oxalobacteraceae bacterium
CCGGCGTGGCCAGCAGGTTTTCCATCGTGCCGCGCTCGCGTTCGCGCGTCATCGCCAGCGCGGTCATCATGATCATCGTCATCGTCAGGATCACGCCCAACAAGCCCGGCACGATGTTGTAGCGCGACAGCCCTTCCGGGTTGTAGCGGCGCTGCACGCGGATTTCAAACGATGTATCGGTCGGCTGCAGGTGCGATAGCGTGCCGGTCGCGTCATGCGTCAACGCTTGCCGGCTGATGTTGTTCAGCGCGGCAAGCGCATTGCCGCCCGCTGCCGGATCGGTGCCGTCGGCGGCGAGCAATACGGCGGGATGCTCGCCGCGCACCAACCGCCGCGAAAAGTCGCTCGGTATCACCAGTACAAACTGCACCTGTCCTGCGGCCAGCAGGCGATTCGCTTCCGCTTCGCTGCGCGGGCGGTGCGTGACGCGGAAGTATTCGGAGTTCTCCAGTCCGGCCAGCAGGCTGCGCGAAAATTCGCTTTCGTCGGCGATCACCGCGGCCAGCGGCAGGTGCTTGGGGTCGGTATTGATCGCAAAACCGAACAGGATCAACTGCATGATGGGGACCGCGACCATCATTGCGAAGGTCAGCCGGTCGCGCTGGATCTGGCGGAATTCCTTGATCAGGATGGCGAGAAAGCGGGACCAGTTCATCGTTGCCTCATGCGAAGTTGTCTTGTGCACCTTGCATCAGCGCGATGAATACGTCTTCCAGGCTGGGCTCGGCCGGCGTGATCCTGAGGCCGCTATCCCGGTACGGCGCAAGCGCCGCATCGAGGTCGGCCTGCGACGACGCGCTCACATGCAGGGTGGCGCCGAACGGGGCGACGGTGCGTATCCTCGGATCGTTGCGCAATGCGTGCGACACCTCGATCAGCCCCGGTCCCGTAATCTCGCAGGTGACGAGCCCGGCATCCGCGATCAATTCGGCGGCGCTGCCGTGCGCCAGCAATTTTCCGTAAGAGATATACGCCAGTTCGTGGCAGCGCTCGGCTTCATCCATGTAATGGGTCGATACCAGCACCGTCAATCCGGCTGCTGCAAGTTCATGCAACCGGTCCCAGAATTCGCGCCGCGCCTTGGGATCGACGCCGGCGGTCGGTTCGTCCAGCAATAGCAGTTGCGGTTCGTGCAACAGGCAGGCCGCCAGCGCCAGCCTTTGCTTCCAGCCGCCGGACAGAGAACCGGCCAGTTGCGTGCGCCGGCTGGACAGTCCCAGGCGTTCCAGCGTGGCGCCGACCTTCGCGCTGCGATCTTGAATCTCGTAAATGCGGCCGATGAACGCGAGATTTTCTTCGATGCTCAAATCTTCATAGAGGCCGAATTTCTGCGTCATGTAACCGACCTGGCGCTTGATCTGTTGCGACTCGCGCCGGATGTCGTAACCGAGGCAGGTGCCTTCGCCTTCATCCGGCGTCAAGAGCCCGCACAGCATGCGGATCGTGGTGGTCTTGCCGCTGCCGTTGGGTCCGAGGAAGCCGTAGATGCGTCCCCGTGGCACCTGCATGTCGAAATGATCGACCACGACGCGCTCGCCGTAGCGTTTGGTGAGGCCGCGTACGTCGATCGCCGGTTGCGTCGTCGTAGTCATCACTGCGCTTTCGCGACCGCATTGCCGGCCGTTCTTATTTCCAGCGGCTGACCCGGATGCAAGCGCGCCGCATCGGCTGCTGCCGGCCGCGCTTCGACCATGAATACCAGCGTCGCGCGGTTTTCCTTGCTGTAGATGAGCGGCGACGTGTATTCGGCTTCGCGCGCGATGAACGCGATTTTTGCTGGAATCGGGGTGCCGCAACCGTCGCAGTTCAGCAGCACATCCTGTCCCAGTCGCAATGCGCCCAATGCGGCTTCCGGTACGAAAAAACGCGCCTTGATATTCTGCGGCGGCAGCAGGCTGACCACCGGGCTGCCGGCCGGCACCAGTTCGCCTTCGCGATACAGCACATCGACCACGTCCGCGGCAACCGGCGCCTTTTGGGTTTTTTGTTCCAGCTTCCAGTTGGCTTGCGCGAGTTGCGCCTGTGCTGTGCTCAAGTCCTGTTCCGCCGCCTTGATTTCATCGCTGCGTGCGCCCATTTGCGCCACGCGCAATTGCGCTTGCAATTCCCTGACCCGTCCCTGGTTTTGCGCGACGGCAGTGCGCGCTTCATCCACGCGTGCGGGCGAGATGAATTTCGCGGCCAGCAGTTGCTGCTGACGCACCAGTTCCGCCGTTGCTAATTGCAAAGCGGCTCGCGCTTGCGAAAGCTGCGCCTGGATTGCGGCGATTTCGTCCGGACGTTTGCCTTTTTTTAAATTCGCCAGCAGCGCTTGCGCGCGCTCGACGCGGGAGAGCGCCTCCTCACGCGCCGCGCGTTCGCTCTCCTGTTCGAGGACGAAGGCGGGCGCATCGCGCGCAACCTTGTCGCCGCGCTTCAGGTACACCTTGGCGAGGGTGCCGCCGATCGGGCTGGACAGACGCACATAATCGGCTTCCGCATAGCCGGAGTAAAAATCGCGCGGCTGCTCGGAGCAGCCGGCCAGCGCCGCAATGAGGCCCGCAAACGCCATTGCATGGATGGTCTTCATCTTTCTTTCCTGATCGGCGCGAGACCGCACAGCGCGAAGTCATGCGTTGCGCAATCGCCGTTTCGCCATCATATCGTCGTCCAATGCGGTGCTGATTGATCGCTATGCAACTGTATGGCAAACGGCAGACATATTTCGTATTAAATAGTATGCAAAATTATTTGTGTGGCGATCAAGCGGGGAAATTGCCGGTGTGTTGCGAACTGTAAAGGCATTTTAATCGTCTACGGAAACATCCATTTGTTTCCTGTACGCGATAAAATCCCGGTTATGGCTCTTTTCAATTCCCCGCTCGACAACATCGACAACAAGCCCCTGCAAGATCAACATCAAACGCCGGCCCCGCTTGCGCCGGACCCAATGCATACGCTGGCGAGAGAGGCCCGGCGCGCGCGGCAGTCGCTCAATCTCGAAAAAGCCATTCTCCAGATGATTGCGCTGGACCAGCCGCTGGATCAAATCCTGCGCGAAGCTTGCCTGCGCGTGGAACAGCTGTTGGCGGAGGGGGTGCGCTGTTGCATCCTGATGCTCGATACCGAGAGCCGGCATCTGCAAGTCGGCGCGGCGCCGTCGCTGCCCGACGCCTATCGCAAGGCGATGCATGCCATGCCGATCGGACCTGCGGCGGGACCGTGCGGCACGGCGATTGGCGGCAACAAGCAGGTGATCGTGCCGGATATCGCTGCTGATCCGCTATGTGCGGGTTACTCGGCGCTCGCAGCGCAACACGGATTGCGCGCCTGCTGGTCGACGCCGATTCCCGGCGCTTCCGGGGCGGCGTTGGGCGCATTCGGCGTGTATTGTCCGCAGCCGCGCTCACCGGCCACAGAAGATCTGGCTTTCATCTCCGATATTACGCATCTGGTCGGCATTGCCATCCAGAAGAACCGGATGGAACGCAGTCTGCAGGAAAGCGAAGACCGCTACCGCTCGGTGGTGACCAGCCTGACCGAAGGCATCATGGTGCAATCGCGCGATGGTCGTGTGCTGGCGTCGAACCCCAGTGCCGAACGTATCCTGGGGATCAAGGCGAATACGCTGGCCGGTTATCAGTGTGGGCCCTATTTCAGACGCGTCATCACGGAAAGCGGCGCCGCAATTCCGTGCGGCGATTTGCCGTCGGAACGCGTGCTGCGCACCGGGGAACCGATACTCGGGCTGGTGATAGGCATTGAAATGCAGGACGACTCGATCGTCTGGATCACCGAAAATGTGTTGCCGATCCAGAATGCGGGAGAGTCGGAACCGAGTGCCGTGCTGATTTCATTCACCGATATCAGCGCCACCAAGGAAGCGCAGCAGCGGCTCAAATTCATGGCCACGCACGATGCGTTAACCGGTTTGCCCAATCGGACATTCTTGATGGAGCGCCTCGCGGAGTCGCTCCAACTGGCGCGCAGCACGAATGACACGCAGCGTTTCGCGGTGCTGTTTCTCGACCTCGACCGTTTCAAAAGCGTCAACGATACCATCGGTCACGAAGCAGGCGACAAGCTGTTGCAGATCGTGGCCGGCCGTCTCGGATCGTGCATCAAGGGCGGCGATACGCTGGCGCGCCTGGGCGGTGATGAATTCGTGGTGCTGGCCCAGGGATTCGATGATGACGAAGACATCACTGCGCTGTCGGAACGCATCCTGCAGTCGGTATCCGAGCCGTTCCAGCTGGAAGACAATGAATATTTCCTCGGCGTGTCGATCGGGATCGGCGTCTATCCGCAGGACGGCGAAGATGGCGCAACCCTGCTGCGCTGTGCCGATTCCGCGATGTATTTTGCCAAGGAATCCGGCCGCAACAACTATCGCTTTTTCACCAGCCAGTTGAACGCACGCGCGCAGCGGCGCTACCTGCTGGAGAAAAACATGCGGCGTGCGCTTACCCACCATGAGTTCCAGCTGCATTATCAACCCAAGGTGGATTTGAATACCGGCATCATCGTCGGCGCCGAGGCGCTGCTGCGCTGGAACAATCCCGATGCGGGCCTGGTGCCGCCCGGCGATTTCATTCCGATCGCGGAAGAAACCGGGTTGATCGTGCAAATCGGCCAATGGGCATTGGAGCAGGCATGCCGCCAGGCGGCCGAATGGCGCAAGCAGATGGCGCCCGATCTGCGAATTGGAGTCAATCTGTCGGCGCGGCAGTTTCAGGACGAACACTTGCAGGAAATCGTGACCGATATCCTGCATCGCACCGCGCTGCCGGGGCATGCGCTGGAGCTGGAAATCACCGAGAGCCTGCTGATGGGCGCCAGCGAAAAACTGATGCCGGTGTTCGATGCATTGACCGGACTGGGCGTGAGTTTTTCGGTCGACGATTTCGGTACCGGTTATTCATCCCTGTCGTACCTGCAGCGTTTTCCGATCGATAACCTCAAGGTGGACCGCTCATTCATCAACGGCATTCCGGACAATCGCGATTCGGTCGCACTGACGCAAGCCATCATCGCAATGGCGCAGGCTCTCGACATGCGCGTCACTGCCGAAGGCGTGGAGCAAGAGCGCCAGATGGAATTCCTGAAGCGGGCGGGATGCCAGGAGATGCAGGGCTTCTACTTCAGCCGCCCCGTTCCCGCCGAGGAATTCGAAAAGCTTTTTGTTAAGCGCGATTAATAATGGAAGCATTCCTGGTATCCGTTCTCGCTGTCGCCATCGGTGAAATCGGCGATAAAACACAACTCCTCGCATTGCTGCTGGCGGTACGCTTCAGGCGACCGTGGCCGATCATCGCCGGCATCTTCGTGGCGACCGTCGCCAATCACGCGTTGGCGGCGCTGCTCGGGCAATGGGTCGCGGCGCACATCCCGATCACGATGCTACGCTGGATGCTGGGCTTGTCCTTCCTCGCCATCGCGCTCTGGGCGCTCAAGCCCGACGAGATGGAAAGCGAGGCGGTGGCGCCGGGACACTATGGCGTTTTTGTCCTTACCTGCATCACGTTCTTCCTCGCCGAGATCGGCGACAAGACCCAATTGGCGACGGTCGCGCTGGCGGCCCGCTACCAGGATTTGATCCCGGTACTCGCCGGTACCACGATGGGCATGCTGCTGGCGGACACGCCCGCGGTATTCCTGGGCAGGGTCGCGTCGCCCAAATTTCCTTTCAAGCTGGTGCGCTGGAGTGCGGCAGGCATCTTTGCCGTGCTGGGCGTGGTCGTGCTGGCAGGGGTATCGCTGGCATTTTGACGAAACGCCCCGCAAGTTGTACGGCCTGAGTTTCTGTCATGAAACTGACATGGGGCCGTCATTTTGCTGAAGTAATCCGCAGTTACGCTGTGCCTGTCTCAATCAACAGGACGAACCATGCGATTACTGACCATTCCCGCCAACGCCAATCCGAGCTTTTCCAAACTCAGCCTGAGCCTGGCCAGCACACCGGAAGAAGTGCGCGAGGTGCAGCGGCTGCGTTATAAAATCTTCATCGAAGCGATGGGCCTGTCCGCGCTGGCCAATGCCGATGGACTCGACCAGGACGATTTCGATTCCTATTGCGATCACCTCATCGTGCGCGATACCAGGACGCTCAAGGTGGTGGGTACATATCGCGTGATGAGTCCGCATGCCGCGCGCAAGATGGGCCGCTTCTATTCCGAACAAGAGTTCGATTTGAGCCGGCTCGGCAATTTTCGCGGCAGCATCGCCGAAGCGGGCCGCGCCTGCATTCATCCCGACTATCGCAGCGGCGCCGTCATCATGCTGTTGTGGGCCGGCCTGGCGGCATTCATGAAAAAGGAACATTGCCAGTACCTGATCGGCTGCGCCAGCATCAGCCTGGCCGATGGCGGCCATAATGCCGCCGCGCTGTATCACGCGCTGCGCGACACCAATCTGGCGCCGCCGGAGTACCGCGTCACACCGCACACACCGTTTCCGATCGAAGAGCGCGAGCCTAGGCACATGCCGCAAATTCCGCCGCTCATCAAAGGCTATCTGCGCAGCGGCGCTTGGGTATGCGGCGAACCGGCGTGGGACCCCGATTTCCACAGCGCCGATCTGTTCCTGCTGTTGCCGCTGGCCAAACTCGACAGCCGCTATGCCCGTCACTACCTGAAAGAGACGAGGGCGCTATGAAACTGCCGGCTTGACGCCGTTGTGGGAGGTCGATGTTGCTTACGAATACCGTACACTTTCTGAACTAAGCGGCATGGCCGTGCTCGAAATGAGCATGCGATGCAATGTTGTGTCAGGTTAAGGATTAAGGTATGCAATGTCGGAACAAGAACAGCTTGCGCAATTGAAAAGGATGCGATGGATCGCCACCAGCCTGCTAGTGCTGATGGCGATTCTTTTTGTCGGCGCGAAATCCCTGCAATTGGATTACGGCTATTTTTCCTTCGTGAGCGCATTCGCCGAAGCGGCGATGGTAGGCGCATTGGCCGACTGGTTTGCCGTCACCGCGCTTTTCAGAAGGCCCTTGGGCCTGCCGATTCCGCACACCGCAATCATCCCGGAAAACAAGGACCGGGTAGGCGAAAGTGTCGCCCATTTTCTCGAACATAATTTCATTACGCGTGAGGTGTTGAGCGAGGAGCTGGCGCAAATCGATTTTGCAGGCGTGGCCGCGCATTGGCTGATGCAACCGATAAATGGCCGTGCCATCGCGCGGCAAATGATCAGCGTGGTCCCGACCTTGTTGCACATGTTCGAAGACGACGATGTCGGCCGCTTCCTGCAACGCGCGCTGGGAAAGTCGATGAAGGACATCAGGTGCGCGCCGCTCCTGGCCGAAATTTTATCCGTGCTGGTCGCCGGTCAGCATCATCAAATCCTGTTTGACCGCGCAATCGAGAGTGCGGCTCATGCTCTTGAACAGAATAAAGCCTACATCCGGCGCAAGGTGCACGAGCAAAGTCCGCGCTGGATGCCGAAATCGATCGATGATAAATTTTTCGAACACCTGATCGAGGGAGCGCAAAGTATTCTCAATGAGATGCAGAGCGAAGGTAGCGAATGGCGAGAACGGTTTCAAGCAGCGACCAACGAGTTGATCGATCACTTGAGAACATCGCCGGAGTATGAGGAAAAAGTCGCCGGCGTGGTAACGCGAAGCCTGGGGCACCCTCTGCTGCACGATTACATCGCTCACGTGTGGCGCGATATCAAGGAACGCCTGTTGGCCGATACCACATCCGCGGATTCACACGCTGTGGCAAAACTGGATGATGCGCTTCGCATTTTCAGCAAGGCACTGATGCAGGACGAGACAGTGCGTGAAAAGCTCAATCATTGGATTCGCAGCTTTGCCACTGAAGTCATCGTCACGCGACGCAATGTTATCGCTGCTTTGGTACAACGCGTGATTCGAAAATGGGATGCCGAGACGATCTCGCGCAAATTTGAATTACATGTCGGAAAAGATCTTCAATATATCCGCATTAACGGCACTCTGGTCGGCGGCTTGGTCGGCTTGGTATTGCATACGCTGGGCCTGGCATTGCACTAGCCTTGGCATTGCATTATTGAATCACTTGGCAACGGCAACGTATCGCGGTATTCGTGCTGCCTTGCAAGGCGGTGGGGAAAATCCGTTGGAAATCCATTAAGATGAACCCGTTGCCCGACAATCCATTTCGCGGCGCAGGTCGTACCTTCCCTTTTTTCCTGACTATATGGGCGAACCCATGCGACAAGACACCCGTTTTCCGAACCTCTTCATTCTCGATCATCCGCTGATCCAGCATAAGCTCAGTCACATGCGTGACCGGGAAACATCGACCCGCAGCTTCCGTGAATTGCTGCGCGAGATCACCTTATTGATGGGTTACGAGATCACCCGCAATCTGCCGCTGACAACCATGCGCATCGAGACGCCGTTGCAGAGCATGGATGCACCGGTCATCGCCGGCAAAAAGCTGGTGCTCGTTCCCGTTTTACGGGCCGGGATCGGCATGAGCGACGGCTTGCTGGAGCTGATTCCTTCTGCACGCGTCGGTCATATCGGCGTGTATCGCGATCCGGCGACCCACATGCCGGTGGAATATCTGGTGCGCCTGCCTGATCTGGCCGATCGCAGTTTCATCGTATGCGATCCGATGCTCGCCACCGGCAACTCGGCAGTGCATGCGGTCGATGTGCTTAAAAAACGCGACGTCGGCGACGAGCAAATCATGTTCATGGCATTGGTAGCAGCGCCGGAAGGTGTCGAAACCTTCCAGCGCGCCCACCCCAATGTGAAATTGTATGTGGCAGCGCTGGATTCGCACCTGAACGATCATGCGTATATCGTCCCGGGTCTGGGGGATGCCGGGGATCGCTTGTTTGGAACGAAATAGCAATACCGATCTTCACCCATGGCGGGACATGAAATCATGTCTTTTCCGCCTGGCAGGAAGCGTGTTGTGATTGTTGCTTCTCGCCTAACGGCGTATGACAAATTATTGATGAAGTCATAAAGCTGTCACAATTGTTGGTTAGAGTTCGCCCTGTCTTACCTAATCCACATGAGGAGCAGAGATGCGACTGAACCGAATTCTGAAATCCGTAGTGCTGGCGGCAGGTGCTGCAGTAGCGTTTTCTTCCGTACAGGCAGCCGACATCACTGGCGCCGGAGCAACCTTCCCGTATCCGATTTACGCAAAATGGGCAGAGGCCTACAAGAAAGCGACTGGCACCGGCCTGAACTATCAATCCATCGGTTCCGGCGGTGGCATCAAGCAAATCAAGGCCAAGACCGTGGATTTCGGCGCCTCCGACATGCCGCTCAAGGCGGAGGAATTGGATGCGGAAGGCCTCACGCAATTTCCTGCCATCATGGGCGGCGTGGTGCCGGTGGTGAATCTGGAAGGCTTGAAGCCGGGCCAGTTGAAGCTGACGGGTGATGTACTGGCCGGTATTTACCTGGGCAAGATCGCCAAATGGAATGCGCCGGAAATCGCGGCCATCAACGCCGGTGTCAAGCTGCCGGCCGACGACATCACGGTGGTGCACCGTGCGGACGGTTCGGGTACTTCGTTCTTGTTTACCGACTTCCTGTCCAAGGTCAACGCTGATTTCAAGTCCGTCGTGGGTGCAGGCACTGCGGTCAAATGGCCGGTCGGTGTCGGCGGCAAGGGCAATGAAGGCGTTGCAGCCAACGTCCAGCGTATCAAGGGTGCGATCGGTTACGTGGAATACGCGTATGCCAAGAGGAACAAGATGCAATACACGCAGTTGAAGAACCGCGACGGCCAATTCGTGGAGCCTGACGACGACAACTTCAAGGCCGCTGCCGCAGGGGCCGACTGGGCCAAAACGCCAGGCTTCGCGGTGGTGCTGACTAATCAGCCGGGCAAAGCCAGCTGGCCAATTACCGGTGCGTCGTTCATCCTGATGCACAAGGTGCAAGCCGATGCCGCCAAAGGCAAGGAAGTCCTGAAGTTCTTCGACTGGGCTTACAAGAATGGCGGCGCCATGGCTGCCGAGCTTGA
>CAMLDH010000116.1 GCA_946478765.1 uncultured Oxalobacteraceae bacterium
AAATGGCCGCGCGCCAAGTCGACCACATGAATATAATCGCGCACGCCGGTGCCGTCCGCAGTCGGATAATCATTGCCGAATACCGCCAGGCGTTCGCGCCGTCCGGCAGCGACCTGGCTGACGAATGGCATCAAATTATTGGGTATGCCGCGCGGATCTTCACCGATCAAGCCGCTTGAATGTGCGCCGCCCGGATTGAAGTAGCGCAATACGCCGACCACCCATGAGGTATCCGACTTCTTCAAGTCATCGAGAATATTTTCCACCATCAGCTTGGACCTGCCGTACGGATTGGTGACGGACAGCCGCGCCGATTCGGAAATCGGCACCGACTCGGGGTCGCCGTACACGGTCGCAGACGAACTGAACAGAAAATGCTTCACGTTCGCAGCAGCCAATGCCTGCAGCAGCGTGACGGTGCCGGAGACATTGTTATCGAAATACAGAAGCGGCTTTTCGACCGACTCCCCTACCGCTTTCAATCCCGCAAAATGAATCGCGGCATCCACCCGATGCGTTTTCAGCAATGCATCCAGTACCGCCCGGTCACGCACATCGGCATCGTAAAACGGCATGCTGCGTCCGGTAATTTTTTCCACCCGCACCAGCGCTTCACGCGAACTGTTGACGAGGTTGTCCAGCGCGATGACGGCATACCCTGCATTCAACAGCTCAACACAGGTATGCGAGCCGATATAGCCGGACGCGCCCGTTACCAGAATAGTTTTATTGATTGTCATGCTTTCGATTCGATAGTGAGTACGACAGTGAGTAGGGAAGCCTGCATTTTCAGGTGCCTAAGGAACGTGCACGGAATAACTTCCCGATTTGGACGTGGCAGACGGGATGCAGTGCAAGGCGCCCCGAGTGCCGTGTAGCGAGCTACACAAACGAGGGGCAACGCGGCAATGCGCCCGTCTGCCGCGAGACAAATCGGGAAGTTATTTCGTGCACGTTCCTAAAATGCATGTTTCCCTGGATCAGCGTCATTTTACGAAGGCAGATCCTGACGGAGTGAAGCATGCGGCGCCAGCGCATGGGCAAATTGTTTCTCGATTGATCCCTTGGCGAAATGGGAGTTTACACCAATTGATGTGTCGTTTGAAAAGGCGGCGCCAGGCTTGTTCAGCTCGCTGACGATATGGTCGGCAAGTCTCAAAGTCAGCGCCGCAATCGTGATGGTCGGAAAATTCGCGCCTGCGGTCGGAAAAACCGAACTGCCGGCGATATACAGGTTCGCCATTCCATGTACCTTGCAATGACGATCGACCACGCCCTGCTTCGGCGAGTCGTGCATCCGGGTCGTTCCCATGTGATGCCAGGTGCCCTCCTTTTCCAGGCCGGCGGACCACGCCGCGCCCTCAAGCGGGGGATCGAGCATGACCTCCGCAATGCCGCTTTTGCGCATGTCTGCGGCCAGCAACGCAAGCGTTCTGTCAAACGTTCGTTTCACCTGCTCACCCAGACGCCAGTTGATTTGCACACGGCACATGCCAAGCCGGTCTCGTTGCGAAGACGACAGCGTGACACGGCTGTCTGGGTCCGGCATCGGCTCGACAATGATCTGGAATTTGACGCCCTTGATCAAGGAACGCGGCTGGAAAACGCGGGTGAAGCCATACGCAAAGGTATTCACCGGCTGCGAAACCATCGCGGCCAGATCCTCGCTCAAGCGCCATCCCGGCTGCTCCTTCTTGAGCGCCGCCTGCTTGCAGCGATACAGCGCCTGCGCGCCTGCCGTGCCTTCACCGTAGAAAATCGACGAAAACCAAACCCGCGCATTGAGCAGGCGTTCCTGCATCAGCACTTCCGGCATCAGCGCAAACTGGGATGCAATGCGCGTCCCATGCGCGGCCACTGCGGAGTTGTGGTAGTGGTATTTGATATCGTACAGCTTGTTGCGCGCCCATTGCTTGGCAAAGCGAATATTGCCCGACATGAGCCGCGGATGGTCCATGAAAAATCGCCCCACCAAGTCGTTTTCATTGCCCAACCCGGCGGCCTGGACCTTGTTCGATGCCAGCAGCAAGCGCGCATTTTCAATCCCGCCGGTAGCCAGCACGAACTGCTTGGCAGACACGGTGATCGTACGGCCGCTAAGGGTGGCGACCTTGATGCGAGAGACAGTGCGCGCGGATTGCCCGGTTTCGATATCCAATGCGTTCGCATAGAGAAAAACACGCAGGCGCTGCGACCGTTCCAACTCTTCCCGATAAAGTTTTCCAAAACGCGCGGGAGGGCTGAACTGCGATATCGTGTCCCTGATCTTGCCGGTCACCAGGGGAATCCGGCGCACATCCTTCCTGCCGATCGCCTCTTCCCAAAACGCCGGTTCGAAATTGTCGGGGCCGAGTTTCAACACCTGATGGGTACGCGCATAATAGGGCGCCAGTTCGCGCAAGCCGAACGGCCAGCCGCTGTGCGCAATCCAGTCGCGCTTCTCGAAGTCCCATGGATCGAGCGGCCGGCACCACCCGCCCCAGCAGTTACTGCTGCCGCCGAGATAACGGCTGCGACATCCATCCGAAAAGCTATATGGCAACCCGACCGCCTCGCCGCGGTAGAGATCGCGTGTATCGTCGTCCGGCTCAAACCCGCCGCTTTCCAGCAGACACGCATCGATGCCTTTCTTGCCCAGCTCTAGTGCCAGCGTAATGCCGGCCACACCACCGCCAATGATGCAGATCGTTGTTTCAATCGCAGCGCCTTCTTCCATACGACGGGTATCGATAAACATTATTTTTTTTCCTCCACTCTTCCAGAAAACATCAAAACCGAGCCGGGGCGGTCCGGAAAAGCAGATCTCGCGCAAACGGCAAACAAGCGCATTTATTTATGCTTGACAGGAATACCGTGACTGCGCTGCTTCAGAAGTCGCCATCGGTTTAACGATGCGATCGCCAGCCGCGACAGAAAACTATCCCGATGCTTGGCGGCATGCAGCCACAGCCTCGCCTGCCGAGCGTACCCATGGAACACGAGGCTCAGCGCCATATCCCCATTGAGCAGCATCTGCGCATGCGAGCGATATATCGCAAGCTTGTCGAGGTCGCGCTTTACTCCCAGCAGCGTGTATTTGTATTCGTATTCTCCCCAAAGGAAATGGAACTCCTTGCCGCCGCGCGCAATGCACTCGCAAATGGTGAGGTAACAGCACAAAATCCCGAGCCAGTAATCGTCATAGGCAGGATCATGCGCGATGACGCTGAGGAAATAATTCGATCCGACGCGAAAGCTGATGCCGCCGGCGCACACCCGGCCGTCGATCCTGGCGACGCCGACGAGGCCGCATTCTTTGGCCAAAAGGATGATTCGTTCCGTTTCTTCCTCGTCGATCGCCGAGACTTTGTTTTTGTCTGCCATCCTGGCGCGATTCAGGTTGACGATGTCGCGAATCGTCTGTTCGTCGACTTCGTCTTTTTCGGAAACGTCATAGTGAAAGGAAGGAAAAGCTTCACGAAGCTTTTTCGTGTAGCGCTTGATATTCCTGCGCGTGTTCTTGCCCAGGCCGGCCACATAGTCCTCGGCCGTTTGCGGCATGGTCAGGACGATATCTTCCAGGTGATTGAAGCGCTGGTGCGGAAATGGAATTTTCTGGAGATCGGTCTGTATCGACTTGAAAAAAATCACAGTCGCCGATTCGACGTTGGCGAAAATATAGGCGGCAAAGCGAGAGATGTCTTCCTCATCTATTTTTATCACTTCATTGACGACGCGCACCTTGCCGCCGTCCTGTTGGAACAGCAATACCGTGACGATCTTGCCGCCCTTGCGCACGATGTAGGTGCTTGTGTCGCGGCCGTCGCCATAGATCCGAAACTGCACCAGCGATGAATAGAGACTGGCATACAAGCGCGCCATCTCCGCCTCAATGAATGCCGGCACGTCGTTCTCATAACATGAAATCATGATGGCGTCCGGATCATAAAAGCGATTCGGCATGTGATCGACGATAGACTCGCATATCGGTTCATACTTGGCGAGCACAGCCGTACGTTTCATATTCTTGACCTTTTCATTGGCATCACCGTGGCGCGCGCCGCAGCCTGACGCAGGCATTGATGGTGTTGCGCCGTTTTCCAGACATGCGCAGCCCTCCGAAAGACCACGCCGGAAGAAATCCGATCCGAAATGACGATTCCTTGTTTCAGGAATGCCAGATCATCAGACCGGATGCCGTCATGCGCAGCCATCAAAGACGTGCATGACGAAGCGTTTTGGTTACCGGCAGCCGCGTCACGCCGGCGACGTTTCGATCAGCGGGTGTTCGCCCGATAAATATTGCGTGTGACGATATTTGCCATACGCATATCCATAACCATACCGCCCCGGCTTCACGGCCATATCATTGAAAAGCACGCCTTTCGGCGCCAGGCCCGCCTGATTCAGGCGCTTGACCGATTCGGATATCTCGCCCGGCGTCGTGATGCCGGCACGCGTAATGATGTAGATCGAGCTGGCGTGTGCACCGATGATCAAGGTATCCGCGACGGGAAGAATCGGTGTCGCGTCAATCAAGACCAGGTCATAGGCTGCCGACAACGACTGAAGCAAGGCGCCGAATTTCGGATGCAGCAGCAGTTCCGAAGGATTCGGCGGCAAACCGCCCGTGGAAATGAAGTCCATATTCTCGATCATGTTGTGATGCACGATCTGGTCCGGCCGGCTTGTGCCGGAAATATAATCCGACAATCCATTTTGGCGGTCGAGATCAAAGTAACGATGCAAATGGCCGTTACGGAAATCCGCATCGATCAGCAACACCTTTTTGCCGCTTGCTGCCATGATGGCGGCCAAGTTCACCGACACGAACGTCTTTCCCATTCCCGCAGTCGGCCCTGCGATGACCACGATATTGTTCTTGGATCGCGACAATGAAAACTGCAATGCGGCCCTGAAATTTCGCAAGCTTTCGATGGCGATGTCGGTCGATGAAATTCTTGCCAGCAGCGGAAGTTTTTTGGATTTTCCGGTCGCTTCTTCAAGCAACTCCTTCTGCATTTTGCTGTGCGGAATCGACGCATAGACCGGCACACCCAGCATTTTTTCGATCTCTTGCGGATCGTCGATCGCGCCACGGAACGCCTTCTTGACAAACGCGGTCAGCACGCCGAGCAGCAAGCCCGCCAGGATCGAAATCGCCATAATCTTCGGCCGGTTTGGCGATATCGGCTTTTCCGGCATCATCGGGGCATCCACGAGCCGCACGTTGCTTCCCTTGCCAACGGTAATCATGCGCAGTTGCTGGGCCGTGTTCAGCAGTGCCGTGTACAAGTCGGTATTGACCTTCACGTCACGATTCAAGCGCAGGATATCCTGTTCCAGCAAGGGCAAGGTTTTGATGTGATCGGCGACTTCCCTGATCTCGTCATTGATTTCGGCGATCTGGCTGTCGATCCCTTTGACGACAGGATGTTCCGGCATGAAGCGATTCAACAACTCGGTCCGCTTTTGCTGCAATTCGATCTTTCTGAGTTTGGCAGCCGCCGATTGCTGAAGGCTCAACTTGGCCTCTTCACCCAGATCGATCGTTCCATGGGAATTGCGAAATTGATTGAGCTTGCCCTCGGATTGTTCCAGCTCCTGCCTTAACTCAGGCAATCGCTTGTTCAGGAAAGCGAGCGATTTTTCAGCCTCTTCTGTTTTGCGGCCCGCGTTCTGCCGTACATATTCTTTGCCCACTTCATTGAGGATGCTGGAAGTTACCTTCGGATCGTCGCCGTGAAGCGTCGCGCTGATAATGCCGGACTGCTTGCCTTGTTCCGCGATGATCATCGCCGTTTGCACGTCTTCGATCGTCGATAGTCTGGACGTGCGGGTCAGAAAAAATTGGGCTCCTGGCTTGGCGAAAATCTGGTCTATCGTCAACTCGATATTGCCCTTGTCGGTTTCCGCATTGAGAGGCACTCCTACCCGCCCCTTCAAATCGATATTCTTGTCACTTTGGCGCAGCCGGTACTGCCCATCGCTCTCAACGGTGACGATAAATTCCAGGTTCTGCAATGCATCGGGCACGTTGAAGACCGAGACATCCATCTTTTCCGCACCCCATGCGTAACCGCCGTAGCCGAACAGGCCGGGAGTGGAAAGGCCCTTGCCATGGCTCGCCAGCCATGCACCGAATACCGGAAAATATTTTGGATGCACGTTGATGTACAAGCGCAAATTGTCGATTGCGCGTGACACGACCAGGCGTGAGCGAAGCAGTTCCATTTCTGCTGTCGCGGCGGTCTTGTACTCGAACAACGAACCCATTTCACCGAGAATGTTCTTCGCTTCCTTGGGACTGTCTTCTTCCACATGGATCAGCAAGTTCGCTTCATAGACCGGATTGACCAGAAATGCATATCCGATTCCCAACAAGCTGATCACAAATGCGATCGTAAGAATCAATCGTCGATTATCAAGCACGGTCGCGAGATAGCTTCCGAAATTGACATCCTCATCCTCTTGCATGGCAATAGGCGGGGCTGAGTATGGGAGGGCTGGATTCGTCATGAGATTATCTGAATATGTTTGAAACATGCAATAGAAATGGCGCGGAACAAAATACGCTTGCGGCGCGGACAGGGCATGCGACGGTGCTTACCCTCTGCGGCGGCGCATGCGGTCATTTCACAGTCGTACCGGCCTGGACCACCTGCGTTAGCGCGCTCGGGAAAATGAGACTGACAACCCGATGCCATGTGGCAAGCGAGGACGCATCGACATACACCACATCCTTGGGCTTGAGTTCAAATTCCTCTGCCAGCGTCAGTCCGGCGGGAGAACGCGTATCCAGGTGATACACCAAGGGCTTCTTGTCCATTGCATTCCGCACCACGTACACCTGACGGCTGTCGCCCGTCTGCGGATTGATCCCGCCGGCTTCACCCAAAGCCTCATTGAGCGTCATGCGGCCATTGTGCATCGGCAGAGATTTCGGTTGCAGGACTTCCCCCGACACGAAAATCTTGTTGTCGTCACGAGACAGTACGCGGACTTCATCACCATTGGCCAACATGATGGTCGATGGATTGACGCCGCGTTGCGCCAATTGCAGAAGGTTTACCCTGTGCGTTTTTCCAGCGCGGATAATCGACACCTGACTCTGATCGGCGGTCGGCAAAAAGCCGCCGGCGCGATTCACTGCTTCAATGAGCGTCATCGGAACGTCGGTGATCGGCTGCAAGCCCGGCGTCTTGACTTCACCATCGATATAAACCCGCTTGCTGCGATACGACTGCACGCGCAGTGTGACATCCGGATTGCGGATATAACGCGCCAGCTTGCCCGCGAGGAGATGGCGCGCCTGCGCTTCGGTCAAGCCGGCGACTTTCAGTGCGCCGGTGAACGGGAATTGGATGATGCCTTGATGGTCGACGACAAAGCCGGATGGCGCCGTTGCGGCGACAGGATTTTCGGACCCGACGACACCCGCAGGGGGCACGCCGATCACCGCACCGGCCAGTTCAGGATGGTCCCATACCACGATGGAAAGAATGTCGCCGCCTTGAATCGTATACGGTGCAGGCGCGGCCACCAGGCTATTAATGTTCTGGTCGTTCTCTTTGGCGCGTTGCGCCCGTTCCAGCTTGACCAGTTCCGGCGTAATGTCGCGCATTTCGGGTTTGGCCTGGGCCGCGGGCGCTTCGGCAGAGGTCTCGGAAGACATGCTGGACGACGTGCCGGACGAAAGATTGCCTGGGTCGAAATGCATGCCCGGGGCCACCGTCGAACATGCGGCCAGCCATGGCAAGGCAATAATCACGCCCCACCTTCTTGGGCGGGCTTTCAAAAAAAAATGCATACATTTCTCCAACCTGATACACGAACGACAAACGTAACAAGAAGCCTGGCAATATCCCGTCACTTCCCCTTGAGGCGCTGTTGCAGGGATGCATGCAAAATAATTACTTGCATCTTTTTTCCCTGTACTACCCTGTACTAATCTCAGTATCAACAGTCCCCAAGTGCAACTCTACGTGACACCTCATAGAGCGCTTTGACGTTGATCATGCCGTGCCAATTTTTTTCATTCGGAAATCAAAGGAGGAAATTTACGATGTGGCGCGCCTGCCCACCGGCATTTTTTACGCGGCCAATTGGAGAAAACATTGATGCACGACGCGGTGAAATAATCGTCGGTGCAGGCCAGCGTGAAATCCGGTTAGGCTTCGCGCAGTGTCTGCAGAGGCGGTTGATTCAATACATTGCGCAAGCCGATCCAGCCGCCGACAAACGCGCAGCCGGCGCCGACCACGAGACCGGCCAGCCATACGGTCGGTTCGAATATCCAGTCAAAATTGAATACATATTTCGCAAGCGTCCAACCCACGGCCGTCGCGCCGGTCGCGGCCAACACGCCGGCCAAACCGCCGACCAGGCCGAATTCGATCCACTGCGCCTGCGATAGCTGCCTGCGCGTCGCGCCCAACGCACGCAACAATCCGGCCTCTCGCGTGCGTTCGTCCTGCGACGCCACCAGCGCCGCATACAACACCAATACGCCGGAGGCGAGCGTGAACAGGAAAAGAAATTCCACCGCGGCGACAACCTGATCGACGACGCTCTGGACTTGCTTCAGCACGCTGCCGATATCGACCACGGTCAAGTTGGGAAAGTCGCGTGCCAGCTGGTTGCCGAACGCATTGCGCGCTTGCGGCAAGTGAAAGGCGGTAATCCATGTTTGCGGCATATCAGCCATCGCTTTCGGATTGAGGATCACGAAAAAATTCACCCGCATCGATCCCCAGTCGAGCTTGCGCACGCTGGTA
The DNA here is from genome assembly GCA_946478765.1 of uncultured Oxalobacteraceae bacterium. The sequence continues at coordinate 8,757 of CAMLDH010000116.1, forward strand.
ATCGGCGCCTCCACCGATTGGCCGGCGATGTCGAATTTCAATTTATCGCCCAGCTTCAAATGCAAGGTTTTCGCGAGTCCTTCTTCAATGGATGCCTCCGGCTTGCCGTCGTCATACCAATGGCCGGCAATGATCTTGTTTTGCGGCGGCGGATCGCGCATGGTCGACAAATTGAATTCCCGATCCACCAGACGCTTCGCGCGATCGTCGACATAGGTTTCGCCGGTAATCGGCTTGCCGTTCACTTCGATCAAGCGGCCGCGAATCATCGGATACAAGTGGGGATCGGCGATGCCGTTGCGCACTAGGCGCGCCTCAATGTCGGCCTTCTGATCCGGCTGAATATTAATGACAAAGCGGTTCGGCGCATCCGGTGGCGTCGATTGCCGCCACGCGGCAACCAGATCGCCGCGAATGACGGTCAACAACAGCAATGCCATCAACCCTAGCGCAAGCGCGACTATCTGCACCACGGTTGCACCGGGGCGCCGCTGCAATGCGGTGACGGCGAAGCGCCAGCTTGCATGATGAAACAGTCCGCGTAAAAACCGGAGGCCTTTCAGGCTGCCCCACCCAACCAATGCAAACACGGCGAAGCCGCCCAAAAAGCCGGCGGCAGTGAGCGCACCCAACTGAAGATTGCCGGCCTGCCACAACAGCAACGCAACAAATACGACGAGGCCCAATCCATAGGTGGTCAGCGCCAAAGGCTTGGGTGGCGCCTGTTCGCGCCGGATCACACGATTGTGCGGCACATTGGCAAGTTGCAAGACCGGCGGGATCGCAAATCCGATCAGCAGCAACAGGCCGGTTGCCATCCCTTGCAGCGCAGGAAGCATATCCGCCGGAGGCAAATCGGCCGCCACCAATTTGCCGAGCCATTCGAGCAACACAAAATGTGCGGCAAATCCTGTCGCAACGCCGACTGCGCTGCCGACCAGACCGATGGTCAGAAACTCGGCAAGATACAGTATGGTCACCTGATTTTGCGTCAAGCCAAGACAGCGCAGCATGGCGCATGCGTCGATGTGGCGCAGCATGAAGCGACGCGCCGCCATCGCGATGGCAACTGCGGCTAGCATCGCCGACAACAAGCCGACGAGAGACAAGAACTGTTCCGCGCGATCCAGTGTTGCGCGCATTTCGG
>CAMLDH010000117.1 GCA_946478765.1 uncultured Oxalobacteraceae bacterium
CGATGAGGGCAATCGATACCGATGAATACCGTACTACTTTTTTCATGAGATCGGGGGGGTAATATCGTAATGCGCTATACGTGCCGAGCCAGTCCATCGGGAAGTTATTTCGTGCACGTTCCTTAGCCGGGCAACAGGGTGTATTTGCGCTGAGCACCGATTTGCAGGCTGCGGAAACGGGGCGCATCAAGCATCCCGTTCGCAGTAGCACATCAGCTCCAGCTCAGATCCAGGATTCCCGGATCAGCGGATCATCCCGGTCGCTGCGCTCGATTTTAAAAAGGCCCTTGGGCAGCCTGCTGCGCAGTTCAATGAGCGTGTTCCCCACCACAAAGTCCGCAGTGGGCCGGCTCAGGTGAAGCCGGCGCGCGACATATTGATCGGGGAAATCGGGCGGCGATTCATACACAATCCATACCGAATCGTCATCGTCATCCTCAGTTGGGCTGGCGCTTTTCTTTGTCATGATCTTGCTTACGAGTTGTTGAGCCCTCTATTAAACCACCGATTACCCTTACGGTAGCGGCACGCGCGGGTAAAACAGGCGCCGATCCGGAAATATCGGTCCAACTGACCGCCGGGTTGCCATTTTTCAGCTTGCACCAGATCATCCCGGACGCAAATCCCGCGCCGGATTTACGCTGGAAACGGGCATGGCCACTGGAGTCATGTAGTGTCTCCATGATATGCTGCCCAACCTCGAACATGCACGCAGGATGATCACCAATGACTACGTTAATTCCAACCCCTGTCCAAGTCCAGTCGGCTCGTACCGTGCTCAAGGCGCTGCAGGAGAAATTCGCGGTGTTTCGCGACTACATGCCGTTGGCAATCGGCATTGACAAGCAACTACGTGCGCGGCTGCCCGATCTCGACCGCAAGCTACTGCGCTCGGCGCTTGGTATCCACACCAATTCGTTGCGGTATCTGAAGGCAATGGAAAAAGCGACGGTCAGATTCGACCTCGACGGCAACACTGCGGACGAAGTGACGGAAGCGCATCGCGCGCATGCGTCGGAAACCCTGCGCGAGCGTTTCAAAAAAGTCGCCGCGCAACGCAAGCTGCAGCGTGAAGCCGAAGAAGCGGCGCGGCAAAGCGCCGAGAAGTTGAATCAGCTCGCGGAAAAATTCTCCTGCCGCAAATAACATCCGCCATGCACGACCCGGATTTCGAAAAGATGGAAGCGCCGTCCGAGCGCCCATGGATCGTCCTGACGACAACGTACGATGTCGAAGCGTGGATTGATACGTTCAATCGCGATCTCCAGCAGCGTATCAAGCAGGGCAATGCGACCGGTTACGGGATCTGCTTTTGTCTTGCTGCAGGCGGCGAAATATTCATGCACACCACGCCCGATGGCGATGTCCTGCTCGACGTGACCCCTGAAGCCGCGTGGGTAGCACCGGCCATTACCGCCGCAACGCAGGTCGACGCGCCGCAGTCGCCAATATGGGCGTTGCCTGGCGAAACCATGACCCAGTTGATACTGGGTTTGAGCAGTCTGATTGCGTCAACCCGCATAGTGCTGGGTCACGATTTCAAAATCAAAAAAAACGGATAAAGCCGATCTCCTTCTGGCGTGACGCTATTCCCTCTATTCCCTCCGGTTCTTCATCAAGCAGGCCTCTCTCTGTGCCTTTTTTCAGTTCTTCATAAACTGTGAGGAGTGGGGTCTGAACAATGAAAGCAATGGATTTTCTTTCTCTTCCCGCTTGCACTCCTTCTACGAAAATTACAAACCAGCACCACCAGTTCGCTCGCAGGCAGCAATACGTTGACGGGCTTTCAGGACCTCTTTGTCAGCAAGTACGATTCCAGCGGCACCTTGCAATGGACCAAGCAGCAAGGCGTAGCAGGGCAGTACTCTGCGGGTACCGCCCTTGCTATCGGCTTCGATGGCAGCGTATTCGTTGTCGGATGGACCGGAAGCACGGCGAGATCATTGACCAGTGGCTGGTTCTGGTATCCCGATACGACGCCAGCGGTGCCTTGAAGTGGACCAATCAGTTTGGATCGAGCAACTCGACTAGCAAGGGTTTCGGTATCAGCGTGAGCGGCAGCAATCTTTACATTACCGGCGCTACCAACGGCGGCATCAACCAACAGATATCGATCGGTACGCAAGACGGTTTTTGCGTTGAATTGGATAGCAGCTCAGGGCAAATCGCGCCTTGCACTGCACCCCAAATCAACCCGCACCACCCGCACACTGATACGAAAACCGCTCTAAAAAAATGCCGTTCAGCGGTTAGCTGAACGGCATCGTTGTGCCACACTTAATGCGTGGTATTCATGTTCCGAACTTTATTCCAAAGGAACAATGACGCCATTACGCAAAATTCTTCGCAACAAAATCCCAGTTCACCAGATTCCAGAATGTTTCGACATACTTTGCGCGCAGGTTGCGATAGTCGATGTAGTACGCATGTTCCCATACGTCGCACGTCATCAGCGGCTTGTCGGCGCCGGTCAGCGGTGTGCCGGCATTGGACGTATTGGCGATATCGACCGAGCCGTCCGCTTTCTTGACCAGCCAGGTCCAGCCGGAGCCGAAATTGCCGACGCACGACTTGGAAAATTCTTCCTTGAACTTGTCGAACGAACCCCACTTGGCGCCAATCGCATCGGCCAGTGCACCGGTCGGAGCGCCGCCGCCGTTCGGCTTCATGCAGTTCCAGTAGAACGTGTGGTTCCATACCTGGGCTGCATTGTTGAACACGCCGCCGGACGATTTCTTGACGATGTCTTCGAGCGATGCATTTTCGAAATCCGTGCCTTTGATCAGGTTGTTCAGGTTGGTCACATAGGCTTGATGGTGTTTGCCGTAGTGGTATTCGAGCGTTTCCTTGGAGATGTGCGGCTGCAATGCATCCATCGGGTAGGGCAGGGGTGGGAGAGTATGTTCCATGTTGTGTCCTTTCGGTTTTACGAGTAGATGGTGTTTTTGAAAGCTCTCAATTGTATGTCGGATGCGGTTTGCCTGCAGTAGCCAACCAATTTGCGGTTTGATGATCCACAAAATGCGCTAATTTGGCGCGAAGCTCATTCCAGTGTTTCTTGCACACTCGCAATTCCTACCGCCGCACTACCGTCCGCCAGGCGGATGTTGATGATGCCGCGCGGATGCAATTCTTTCGGTCCGCGCATGACCTTGCCTTTGGCATCGGTGACGATTGCATAACCGCGCTCCAGTGTGCGCTGCGGGTTGAGCAATTCCAGCTGCGCCGCGAGCGCGGAAAGCGCTTGCCGTCGCTTGGCGGCGAGCGTCGTGACCGAGGTATTCATGCGGCGCGTGTTTTCGTTCAGGCGCATCTGGTGCGGCGTGACATTCGGAAGTTGCGCCGCCAAACGTGTCTGTAACTGCATCACGCCAAATCGTGCCTTGGTCAGCGGCGTGCGCGTCGCATGCGCCAGGCGGCTTTGCCAGCCTTGCAGCTTCAAGCGCTCGTGCGCGATGGTGGCGGCCGGGCTCGGCAATCGGTGCGACAACCAATCCAGCGTCTGCGCGGCATTGGCCAACTGTCGCTGCATGGCCCGCATCAAATCGTCGGCATGCGCTTCCAGCGTTGCGATCCAGTCCGCGTGCGGCGTCGCGGCCATTTCCGCCGCAGCAGTCGGGGTCGGTGCGCGCAAGTCGGCCGCAAAGTCGGCGATCGTGAAGTCGGTCTCATGGCCGACGCCGGAGATGACCGGCATCGCGCACGCGGCGATCGTTCTGGCGACGACTTCTTCATTGAACGACCACAGGTCTTCGATGCTGCCGCCGCCGCGGCATACCAGCAGCACGTCGCATTCGGCGCGCGCCGACGCGGTGGCAATGGCTTGCGCGATTTTCTGCCCCGCGCCTTCTCCTTGCACCGGGGTCGGATACAGGATCACGTGGATGTGCGGTGCGCGGCGCCGCAGCGTGGTCAGGATGTCGCGTAGCGCGGCTGCTTGCAGGCTGGTGACAATGCCGATGGTTTTGGCAAAGACCGGCAGCGGCCGCTTGCGGACGGGATCAAACAAGCCTTCCGCATGCAGTTTTTCTTTCAGCCGCAGGAACGCTTCATAGAGATTGCCGATGCCGGCGCGGCGGATCGCTTCGACGCTGAGTTGATAATCGCCGCGTGGCGCATATAGCGTCACCAGGGCCCGGACTTCCACCTTGTCGCCTTCGCGCGGCGCGAAATCCGCATATTGCGCGCGGCCGCGAAACATCACCGCCCGGACCTGCGCGCCGTCGTCCTTGAGCGTGAAGTACCAGTGGCCCGATGCGGCCCGCGTGAAATTGGAAATCTCCCCGGCGACCCATGCCAACGGGAAGTTGCGTTCCAGCATCCGCGCCACGGCTTGGTTCAGCGCCGATACCGTCAGTACAGGCGGCTTGGAATAAGTGTTTTCTGAAACATCGCCAATGTTCATGCGGCGTTCCGGCGTAAAACCTGTCCACAGGCGCGTCGATTTGTCATATTTTTTGTCATAACTGCTTGAAAGTATTAAGAATTTTTCCTAAGTAATTGATTTTTATAGGGAAATAAAAAATGCCTCATTTCCGAGCAGCAAACGTAATCTCTTTGAAATCAAGCGTTTAAGAAATATCCGGGAAGTTACTCACAAAGTTATCCACAGTAAATGTGCAAAACTTTGGAAAATAATTTAGGAGGGCGAAGATAATTTATGGGTTGCGGAGACTTGCTCACAATGGCCCAACACGTTACATTCTGCATCCAGACAACCGAACCGAACCAAGGAGCTTCTTTTGCTCGCCATTATTCAAGCTGCAGGCTGGCCCATCTGGCTGCTGCTGACCGCCTCTGTCATTGCTTTCGCGTTAATCATCGAACGAATATTGTACCTGCGCCGCAGCCGCATTTTGCCGTCAAATTTGCTGCAGGAAGTCATCCGCGTTTATCACAACGGCAAGATCAACGCCGAAGTCGTCGCCAATCTCGAACAGAATTCGCCGTTGGGCCGGGTGCTGGCCGCCGGCCTGCGCAACATCGATGCGCCGCGCGACGTGATGAAAGAATCGATCGAGGAAGCCGGGCGCGGCACCGCCCATGAGCTGGAGCGTTTCCTGACCACGCTGGGCACGATCGCCACGCTGGCGCCGCTGATGGGCCTGTTCGGTACCGTGGTCGGCATGATTGAAATTTTCGGTGCGCAAAATGCGGCCGGCGCCAATCCGGCACAGCTGGCGCATGGCATTTCGGTGGCGCTCTACAACACCGGTTTCGGCCTGGCGATTGCGATGCCGACCCTGGTGTTTTACCGCCATTTTCGCGCGCTGGTCGATAGCTTCATTATCGACATGGAACAACAGGCGGTGAAGTTCGTCGATACCGTGCACGGCACGCGCAAATAACAGGGTGTATCCATGAACTTCCGCAAAGGCAAAGGCCGCGAAGATCCGGAAATCAACCTGATCCCGTTTATCGATGTGCTGCTGGTGATCCTGATTTTCCTGATGGTCACAACCACCTACAGCAAATTCACCGCGCTGCAAATCACCTTGCCCACGGCCGATGCGGAAAAAGCGATGGAGCGGCCGTTCGAGATCAATGTCGGCGTCGACGCCCAGGGACACTACGCGGTCAACAATGCGCAGATCGCCGCGCACGATGCGGCAGGGCTGGCCGATGAACTGAGGAGTGCGGCCAACGGCAAAGGCGGATCGAGCAAGGACCCGGTCATCATCATCAATGCCGATGCGACGGCAACCCATCAATCGGTGATCAACGTGTTGGAAGCGGCACGTCTGGCGGGATTCGATAAGGTGACATTCGCCGCCCAAACCAGCGGCAAGAAATAGACGCATCCCGGTTCCTTCTCCATCAGGACATGAATGGAAAACGCGCAGCGGGTTTCGCCGCGCATTACTCACCCTACGGAACTATCGGCTTGTCCTCTGCGCGCTCCCGATTCGAATCAATCCTGACGCGTAGCTGGATGCGGCGCGGATGGCTGGCGCGGGTTCTGTGGCCGGCTTCCTTGTTGTTTCAAATGCTGACGGCGCTGCGGCGCGGCCTGTACCAGGCCGGCGTGCTGCAGTCGACCCGCTTGCCGGTGCCGGTGATCATTGTCGGCAATGTATTTGTCGGCGGTACCGGCAAAACCCCTTTCACGATATGGCTGGTCGATGCGTTGCGGCGCGCGGGATATGTGCCCGGCGTTATTTCACGCGGCTATGGTGTACAAGGCGAGGCGCTGCGGCAGGTGACACCGGATTCGCGGGCGCAGGAAGTGGGCGATGAACCCTTGTTGATCGCCCGGCGTACGCACGCTCCGGTGATGGTCGGACGCAGCCGCGCAGCAACGGCACGGGCATTATTGGCCGCGCATCCCGGCGTCAACGTGATCGTATCGGACGATGGCCTGCAGCACTATGCGTTGCAGCGCGATATTGAAATCGTGCTATTCGATGCGCGCGGCGTGGGCAACGGCTGGTTGTTGCCGGCCGGCCCCTTGCGCGAATCGGCATCGCGCCGGCGCGACTTTACCGTATTGAATGCGCAGCAAATGCCGGGCAATGTTTCCGGCAATCCTGTTCGCATGCGCTTGGAAGGCGAGTACGCCGAGCGCTTATCGGATCGCGCGCAACGCATCGCGTTGCATTCGCTGCAACCCTCCCAAACGACCGGCAGTGCAATCGTCCGGATTACCGCCGCCGCCGGGATCGGCAGCCCGGCGCGCTTTTTCGCCATGCTGCGCGCGGCAGGTTTGTCCTTTGACGAGCTTCCGCTGCCGGACCATCATGATTTTGCCGATCATCCTTTTGACGAGGTACAGGCCGATATCATCCTGATGACCGAGAAGGATGCAGTAAAATGCAGTCAAATCGATATACTCAAAAATGACCCAAGGCTGTGGGTCGTGCCTGTGACAGCGCGCATTGATGGTGCGCTGGCTGAACAAATAGTGGAGAAATTGCGTGGACACCCGACTGCTTGATATCCTGGTTTGCCCGATCTGCAAGGGACCGCTCGCCTACGACAAGAAAGCGCAGGAACTGATCTGCAATGGCGACAAGCTCGCCTATCCGGTCCGCGACGGTATTCCAATCATGTGGGCGGATGAAGCGCGTGAGTTGCACGCCGTGCCGGATGGCGCACCGTCCGGTAAATAAGCAGCGAATCCAAGCAGCGAATCCAAGCAGCGAATCGGGTGCGCGCGGCCACCGTAGACGCTGCACCATGAACAAGAAACACATCGCCGATGTCCTTCACCATCATTATTCCCGCCCGTCTCGCATCGACCCGCCTGCCGAACAAGCCATTGGCTGATCTGGGCGGCAAACCCATGGTCGTGCGCGTGGCCGAGCGCGCCGCACAGTCCGGTGCTGCGCAAGTCATCGTCGCGACCGATCATGCGGACATATTTGCCGCTTGTCAGGCGCACCGTGTAACGGCGCACATGACGCGCGCCGACCATCCGTCCGGCACCGACCGCATTGCGGAAGTGGCAGCGGCCATGGGCCTGGCTGCCGACGCAGTGGTGGTCAACGTGCAGGGCGATGAACCCTTGATCGATCCTGCGCTGATTGCCGCCACCGCCGCGCAGATCAATGCCGATGTCCCGATGGCGACGGCCGCTCATCCAATCGACGCGTTGGCCGACGTTTTCAATCCGAATGTTGTGAAAGTCGTGCTGGACAAGGCGGGCCGGGCGCTTTATTTTTCACGGGCTGCGATTCCATGGCATCGCGATGGTTTCGCGCAATCGAAAGAGATGATGCCGGCAGGCTATGTCCCGTTGCGCCACATCGGTCTCTATGCATATGGCAATGCATTTTTGCAGGCGTATCCGACGCTCAGCGCATCACCGCTGGAGCAAATCGAAGCCTTGGAGCAATTACGTGTGCTGTGGCATGGTTTCCCGATTGCAGTGCATGTAACATCCAAGAGTCCCGCAGCCGGAGTCGACACGCTGGAAGATCTGGTGCGTGTGAGACTGCATTTCGATCAATGAATTAATGGAAATTGGCGTCAAAGCGCCGATTCAATGAATTTCTGTGGTAAGTTTCATGCAAAGTTTGTGTGGTAAAAAGTATATCTCAGGGTGGAAATAGCCAGTAGCCAGGCTCCGGTCACCGCAAAGAATTCAAAACTCGTTTAGGAAATAGCAATGCGCCTCATCCTTTTAGGAGCGCCTGGTGCCGGTAAAGGCACGCAAGCCAACTTTATCAAAGAGAAATTCAATATTCCGCAAATCTCCACCGGCGACATGTTGCGTGCGGCCGTCAAGGCAGGTACGCCCTTGGGGCTGGCTGCGAAAAAAGTGATGGATGCGGGCGGTCTGGTGTCGGATGACATCATTATCGGTTTGGTCAAAGACCGACTGAAACAGCCGGATTGCGCCAAGGGCTATCTGTTCGACGGCTTTCCGCGCACGATTCCGCAAGCGGATGCAATGAAAGAAGCCGGTGTTGCAATCGATTACGTCCTGGAAATCGATGTGCCGGATGAAGCGATTATCGAACGCATGAGCGGCCGTCGTGTGCACCCTGCGTCGGGTCGCACTTACCATGTCAAATTCAATCCGCCGAAGGTCGCGGGCAAAGACGATGCCACCGGTGAAGAATTGATCCAGCGCGATGATGACAAGGAAGACACCGTCAAGAAACGCCTTTCTGTTTATCACGATCAAACCGAAGTGCTGATCGACTACTACAATAAGTGGGCCAAGTCTGGTCAGCCGGGAGCGCCGAAGTACCGCAAGATCGCCGGTGTCGGACCTGTCGATACCATTCGCGACCATGCATTCAAGGCATTGGCGGATTAAATAAAGCGGACCGTGTGTCCGCTTTTTTTTGCATGCTTGATCGGGAGCAAGCCGTAGACATTGCAGCATTTGACTCAACCAGCCCGGAAAAATAGAAAAACAAACGGCTAGCGGAAACGTTTTGCAGTACGCAGTAATCGTATTAACGTGGTCGTGACCAATAACCGAGGAGGAGTCAACATGGCAGCAGCAGGCTTGTGGTTCGCTGTAGCGTGCGGCATTATCGCCGTCATCTACGGGTTGATGTCTCGCAGTTGGATTCTGAAACAGGATGCCGGCAATGCGCGAATGCAGGAAATTGCCGCGGCAATTCAACAGGGCGCAGCAGCTTATCTGGCACGACAGTACCGCACCATCGCCATCGTCGGCGCGGCGCTATTCGTCGTTATTGCGATTCTCCCCGGTTTGGGTTTGATCACGGCACTGGGTTTTCTGGTTGGCGCGGTATTGTCCGGCGCCTGCGGCTTCATCGGCATGAATGTGTCGGTGCGCGCCAACGTCCGTACCGCACAGGCAGCGACCAAAGGCATGAGCGAAGCGCTCGATGTCGCCTTCAAGGGCGGCGCGATCACCGGGATGCTGGTGGTGGGCCTGGGTTTGTTGGGCGTGACGATTTTCTACTGGTACCTGACCTCTTCCGGTCAGGCAAATCCAGCGTCGCTGCATGACATCATCAAGCCGCTGATCGGCCTGGCGTTCGGTGCTTCGCTGATTTCGATTTTCGCGCGTCTGGGCGGCGGCATTTTCACCAAGGGCGCCGACGTCGGCGCCGATCTGGTCGGGAAAGTCGAAGCCGGGATTCCGGAAGACGACCCCCGCAATCCCGCGGTGATCGCCGATAACGTCGGCGATAACGTCGGCGACTGCGCCGGCATGGCGGCCGACTTGTTCGAAACCTACGTCGTGACGCTGATCGCAACGATGCTGCTCGGCACATTGATGGTCAAGGGCGCGGAACTGGATGCAGCGCTGTATCCATTGTTGCTGGGCGGCGTGTCGATTCTCGCATCGATCGTCGGTTGCTCGATGGTCAAGGCCAAGCCGGGCAAGAAAATCATGTCGGCGCTGTACACCGGCCTGTGGTGGGCCGCCATCCTGTCGCTGATCG
>CAMLDH010000118.1 GCA_946478765.1 uncultured Oxalobacteraceae bacterium
GTCACGATTCGGTAGTTGATCGTGCAATTTCTGGTACAGGATTCGACGTAATAGTTCCGATAAGGCCGCCCCATGCGGCCTTTATTTTTTATCTCGCCTGCATCAATTCCACCCTTTAACTAATCGAACAGCAACCGCAGTAAGCGACGTGCGCCATTTGGCATGAACGTTTTCCTCAATTGAATCTTACAAAAAGTGCCGAGGACCACACTTTGCTGTCGTCTCGCTGCCGCCCGAACAGATACACGGGGCGATGGCCAAACGGTGCATTTTCCGGCGCAATGTCAATCGATCCGGCCAGATCGATCGGCAAGGGCTTTTCGGTTAAGCGCTCCAACGCCAGAAATAATTCCGTGCCACCCAAGTCGAGTTTTAATCCGCCCTGTTTCAGCAATTCCGCGCCGCTGATCTCCCAACTGAATTGCGGTGCGTGCACGAAGGGATTGCGTTTGAGCGGGTCGCCTACCTTGACGTAACTATCGATCGTGCCTTCCACCTTGATGGTGCAATGATGCAGATTGGTGATGTCGATCTCGACGCTGTCGGCATCGCCATAAGTATCGCTGCGAAATGCAATGTCGGTTGGGCCGGCGCGCCAGCACACTTCTTCGCCATGCTCGAAGCCATGCGACTGAAAGCGGTTGATCGTGCCGTTGAGGATCGTGATACGGCCCTGCCAGACTGCCCATCGATACCGATCCGGAATACGCGCACCGCCCCAGCGCAAGCGGATCAGCCGGTCCGAATAGCCTAACTCTTCATGTAAATTGCGATGCCATATTTGCCCGGTATGGTCATACGCGGCGATCTCTTCCCATCCGCTGTGACCAAGAAAACGATAGTCCAGCGTGGCAGCACCCCGATGCGCAAATGCGTCGCCTTGCAGGTATTTACCGCAGCGAACCAGGAGCGCCGTATGCTCACCGGTGGTGGCCCAGGTATGGCGCGCGCGCAATGCCCGGCCGATGGCGTGACGATCCAGACGGTCGGCAATGACGCCGGTCAATCCACCATGCACGCCAAACACTTGCGTGCCTGGCGGACCGCCGCCGGGTCGGCCACGATGCTCGTCGCCGCTGGCGGCGACACCGATCTGATAGCCACGCCGGATCACATCTTGGTAGAGCCAGCCGAAATGCCCCCAGCTCGACGCGATTTCGACCAGTCGTTCCAGCTCCGGATGATGCCAGTCAGGGATGTAGCGGCGGCCACCGACATGCGGCATGATCAGATGCTGCTCGGGATCGTCGACATAGGCGCCCCACAATTCCTCCACAGGCCAGCGTCCCAGCTTGACCGCAGCGCCTTTCATGTCTTCATTCCAGACGAACGTGCGGTTGTGTTCGCCGCGCTGGTTATACGGAAAATCAGGCGCCGCATCGCCGAGGAAGACCACATTGTGATCACCGCTGGCGGTGGAGCTGCCGCACCATTCCTGCACCGGATAGCAGACGAAGCGTCCCGGCTCATTGAATTCCTCAACCGTGGTCACGCCCAGTTGCCAGTTCTCGTCGGTGATCTGGAAGTCGTTGGCGGTATAGCCAAGCACATCGATGCCGCCGATGTCGCGCGCATAGGCGGCGTTGTAGGCCGGGCTGTTGGTGCCGACCGTGTCGCTCGCATGCACGTGCAAGTCGGCATAAAAAGAACGCGGCGCAGGGAATCCTGATTCGATGGCGATGAATGCATGGGCCGGCGCCACATCGCGGTTGCCGACCAGTTCCGCCACGATGCGCAATTGCGCCGCATCGGTCGGCAAGTCATTCACGCCGATGCTCGCCCATCCATCGGCAGGCAGTGCATGCTCGCGTTCGTACACCGGCTTGTCGCCTGCAAAGGCTCGCAGGCGAATGTTGCCGCCACTGTTTTTGCACGCATTGCCCCAACGGTCCTGCACAGAAAATCGGAATGGCATGGTTTGTCCCTGGTGTGCGAAGCGGGGACCACTGATCAGCAGGCGCGCCGCGGGACCGGCGGCCATATCGATCACGATATCGCCCGGCACCGCTACAAAGCGTGAAGTGCCAAGCGGATCGACATAGCATCGAAAACGGAATTGATCTTCGACGAACGTTTGCACCCGCGTACCCGGACCGCCGCCGCGCCGGTCGCCGAGACGAATGACGATGTGGTCGCCCGCATTCAGATAACCGTCGACCACGTCGACAATGATGGCTTTCTGAAAAGGACGCTCATGGCCTTTCTGGTCGAAACGCACGCTCAATGATTGCACCGTGGCTGGACTCTGGCCCGAGACAAGATCGCCGGCGTGATATTCGGCGGTAATGAAATTGGCAGCGGTGGGGTCGCTGGTCTGGAACAGCGCCCAGTCGGAATAAAACTTGAAGGTGGCCTTAAACCAGCCGCCATCCGCCAAGCCGGACGCGCCCACTTCATAATCGAGCACGATCTCATTCCAACTGCCGGTTTCCAGTCGCTCGACATTGCAGTGCACGCGCCCGACAAAAGGCAACTTCTTGTTCTGCAAATACAAGCCTTCGGGCGCGAAATGCGGCCCCAGCTTTTCGCGTAATAGCGAATAATTTTCTACTGCCGTGCGCTCTTGCCGGGTCATATAAGATACTCCAAAAAAATACGCAAAAATAATCAGTTCTGCTTGCGGATAGCGGATGGCCCTTTGGTAATCCGCTAAAACGGCCAAGGGGCAGAGGGATTCCACAGCGGAATCCCGAGGAACGCATACCAGGGCGCCATCACCAGGATGCCGTACGCGATTGCGATCAACACGGAGACAATGCCGACCTTGGCATAGTCGCTGGTGCTGAAGGTACCGCTGCTGTAGGCAATGACTGCAGCGGTAATTTGCGTAGGCAACAAGTAGGCGAAGCTGTCGGTGTCGGCGACCAGCATGGTAAAGGCAACCGGATGCAGGCCAAGCTTGGGCGCCAGCGCCAGCAGAATCGGCGCGAGCATGGTAACGGCGGCGACATTGGACAGCATACCGATGCGGATGACATGGGTACCGATCATCACGATCAGCAGTATTCCCCACCACGGATGGCCCTGCGCTATTTCCTGAATCTGCGTTGCCAGCCACTGCGCAAGCCCGGTGCTGCTGATGGCCGAGGAAATCGATAGTGCGCCTGCCAGCAACAGCACCGTACCCCAGATCGTGCGATCCTGGATTTCCTTCCACTTGAACTGGAGCAGGCCCGGCGTAAACATGATCGCCAATCCCAACAGTGCCACGTTATCGCTTGAAATCTTGTGCCACTGCTCGGTTGCCCATAGCACGGCAACCAATCCGAACACGACGAGAATCGGCCATGTCCGCGCATCCGCCTTTTCGTGCCGTTGCTGTTCTTGTCGGATGTGCTGCAAGCCGCTCGGCAGCGCGACTTTGCGTGTACGAAAATAGTATTGCACCCACCATTGCGTCAGCACAAACATGCCCAGATACGGCCATTGCAGCTTGAACCATTCAAGATAGGAAATGTGGAGTTTGAGTTCGCTGGCAAACAGGCCCGTGATGACCATGTTGGGCAGATGTGCGGTCAAAATGCACATGCCGCTGATCATGGAACCATACACCAAGGCTTGAATCACAATCGCTTTTTTGGCATTGTGTTCTTGTTCGGTGTTGCCGAAAAAGCTGGTCAATCCATTCACCACCGGCAGCAGTGTCGCGGCGCGCGCATTTGCTGCGGGCACCACGAAACTCAATACCAGATTGACCGCGAACAGCGACCAGATCACGCCATTCACGGTTTTCACTTTGATCCTGTCCAGCAATCCGAGCGCGATCTTGCGATCGAGTCCGGCCACCTGCATGATCGCCGAAAAAATGAAGGCTACCAGGCAGAGGAATACCACCGGATTGGTAAAGCCGTTCGCCGCTTTCGGCAATGGCGTAACCGCATTCGTCAGTACCAACAACATCGGAATCAACAGACCTGAGACGGCCACCGGCAAGGCTTCGGAGATCCAGATGATGCCCGCCCACGCCATAATTGCCAGTGTGGCTTTTCCGGATGGCGATAGACCTGCCGGCAACGGCAAGAAATCGAGGATCAGCAATAGCGCTGTCCAAGCCAGGACGAATCCGGCAAATGCGCGCTTCGGTGCGCGGCCGGCAGCGGCGAGATTGCCAGGCAGGAGATTGCGCCAGTGGAATCCGGGGGGAAAGCTGAAGGAGGGTTGAGTGAACGCATTGCTCATCGGTCCCTCCTCATGCCATGAAGCGTGAGTTCGATTCTCATTGTTACACCTTGTGTCAAGCGTGGTTATGGATGCACAAGCGTAGCAACAGGAGCGAAAAAAAAGAAGTTACATAAAATCATAATCATATGATCTTATCGATTCTTTATCGGTAGTAGATATTTGTTAGAGAACGCGTTCTGCAGTGCTATTCAGCGTTATCACGTACACTGCGCGAAAAATTAACCGGTCAGGAGATATCACCATGGAAATTAACCCGATGGACACCATTGAAAAGGCCGACGACGTGCGGCCGGGCGATCGCGCTGCCATGCGCCTGAACATGGCGGTCGCCGTTACGGTCGCGATTCTCGCCACCTTCATGGGCATTTGCAAAGTCAAGGATGACAATATCGTCCAGGGGATGCAACAGGCGCAGGCCAACAAGCTGGATCATTGGGCCTTTTATCAGGCCCGCAATATACGCGACGAAATCGCCAAGGCAACGCTGGCGCAGCTGCAGCTTAGCGCAGCGGCCGGATCTCCTGCCGACCAGGCGCGCTATCGGCCGGTGATTGCCGCTTACGAAAAGCTGGAGGCCGAACAGAGTCAGAAAAAAGACGAATTGAAGGCGCAGGCTGCGCAAGATCAGAAAGATTATGATGCAGCCAATTTTCGAGACGATCAATTCGATTTATCGGATGCGCTGCTTGCCATTGCGATTTCATTGTTGGCAGTCACAGCATTAACCCACCAGCGCTGGCTGTATGTGATTGCATTGATACCGACCGGGTTTGGTATTTTGATGGGCTTGTCCGGCTTGCTCGAGTGGCCGATTCATCCCACGGCGTTGGTGCGCCTGTTGTCGTGAGCTGTCACTGATTCTAAGAAAAAGCAAAATCCCAGTAGAAAATATGCTTGCTTTACGCGACATCAAGTGCCTGAGTTGATAGCCGGTGCCGCAGTTCGGCTTCGATACAGGGATCGAAGCCGATTTCGGGATTGACTCGGATGAGATTTCTGCACGTTGGCGAGAAAAACCAGTCGGTGTCGTCGAGCGCAATCCAATTCTCGGTCTCGCGGCCGGTATTTCGAAGCCACGCCCGAATTTCCTTTTCGCGAACATGTTCATAGTCGAGGTCGACACCATTGACTGCAAGATCCGGTGTGATATCGATCATGCGCGCCGAGATATCGTCTGAGAAAAAGGAGCGCAGCACGGTCAGGGAATGTTCCTGCCGCCACGCGCTCGATATCACAATCTCGACCTGGGGAAAATCGCGCATGACGTGTTCGAAATGGGCTGTGAGCGACAGCGGTCCCTGCGGCCGGCTGATCGGGTGAAGTACGCCGTCGAAGTCGAGGAAAAGAATCATCGCTGGAGCAATAAAAAATACCGGAGGAAAAGGCAATGACTAAAAGAAGGCGATTTGCGGTATCGTTGCTTTTTAATTTAAGCAATATTTTGAATCAAATGGCTGATTGGCTTCATTCGAGTCCATCGGATAGACGGCAGTTCACAAAAGAACGAAGGCGAAGCACGATACCCTTGGGGCGTCATGATCGCTGCACATTTGGCATTACATTCATCAAAAATGTTCCTCAATAAAAACCAGGCAACATCCCTAGCCTTATTCTGCAAAGTCGTCGATAACTATGGTGACATCGGTATCTGCTGGCGCTTGGCAAGGCAACTGCAACAAGAGCATGGCATCGCCGTCACCTTGTGGGTAGACGACTTGCAGAGCTTTCAGCGGATTTGTCCGGACGTTGTGATCAACGCCGAAGTACAGCAGCTTGCCGGTGTGACGGTGCGTCACTGGCGCAATCAGGAGGGCGTATTTTCGGCTAGCGATGTCGCCGATATCGTCATTGAATTTTTCGCTTGTGATATCCCGGCAGGCTACATCGCCGCAATGGCAGAGTGCAATCCGCGTCCGGTGTGGCTCAACCTGGAAGGCTTGAGCGCTGAGGAGTGGGTTGAAGGTTGTCATACTTTGCCATCGCCTCACCCACGCTTGCCTTTGACGAAATATTTTTTCTTTCCTGGCTTCACAAACAAAACAGGTGGATTGCTGCGCGAATCGTCATTGGAAGAACAACGTCAGCAATTTCAATCAGATCAAGCGGCCATGGCGGCTTTTCTTGCGCAGTTTGGCGTGACGCCGACAGAGGCGGCGTCATTAAAGACGTCCTTGTTTTGTTATCCGCACGCACCAGTCTCGGCATTGTTTGAACCATGGCAAAACGGTGATACAGCAGTCACTTGCCTGGTACCTGAAGGGGTTGCGGTCGAGGCGATTCAAGCATTTCTTGGGGCGGAAGCAAAAGCGGGAGCAGCACGAACCCGCGGCGCGCTCACCGTACGCGTGTTGCCCTTTGTTGCGCAACCGGACTACGACAAGCTGTTATGGGCATGCGACCTCAATTTTGTGCGTGGAGAAGATTCCTTTGTGCGTGCCCAATGGGCAGGCAAGCCATTTATCTGGCATATCTATCCTCAAGACGAAAACTTGCATCACAAGAAATTGTGCGCGTTTTTGCAGCGTTATTCAGCCGACATTGAAAGTTTGACTGCCTTCTCTTTGCGCTGGAATGGCGCAAGGACCGAGAACATGAAAGAGCAAGCCAACTGGTCTGCGCTATGGCTGCAATTTCAAGCTGACATGCCAAAAATTGCGTGCAGGCCTGCCGATTGGCAGCGGCAAATGCTGGCAAACGGAGATATGGCAAGTAATTTGCTCAAGTTTGCTTGCTCGCTTTGTCATTAATGGAGGTGGGCGAGTTGCGCGAAAAAGAAGGTATAATGCGCGGTTAATTTATAACGTATTTTTATTCGATCAAACGTGAGCTTACGGCGCTTTTGGCCAAGAGGCGACAGATGATTTTTATGCAATCCACTTTTTACGTACACTCTTTATGAAACCTGCAAAAGAAATTCGTGTTGGCAACATCATCATGGTAGACAGCAAGCCTATGATCGTGTTGCGTTCTGATGTTAATGGTTCGAGCCGCACGGGCTTCACATACAAATGGAAGATGAAAAATCTCCTGACAAACAGCCCTCAGGAAAACGTATTCCGCGGTGACGACAAATTCGACGTCGTTGTTCTCGACAAAAAGCCTGTGACTTATTCTTATTTCGCTGACCCATTGTTCGTGTTTATGGACACTGAATACAATCAGTACGAAATCGAAGAAGAAAACCTGGGTGATGCGTTGCATTACCTGAAAGAGGGCATGGAATGCGAAGCCGTTTTTTATGACGGCAAGGCGATTTCTGTTGAGTTGCCAACGACCATCGCGCGTAAGGTGGCGTACTCGGAGCCTGCCGTCAAGGGCAATACTTCCGGCAACGTCTTGAAAGAAGCCAAGATTGAAAATGCCATCGAGGCGCATAGCCACACCGTTCAAGTGCCGCTGTTTGTCAGCACGGACGACGTGATTGAAATTGATACCCGTACCAACGAGTACAAACGGGTAGTTCGCAACTAAATCACCTGAAGTCAAAAAAAGGCGCTGCAGATTTGTCTGCAGCGCCTTTTTATTTTCCGTTCTCAGGCGTCTGGACGGTGCCTGTGCGTTGCGTCTACGCTTCCCGATTGCAATTCCCGCGCACGTTCAAACCGTTCGCGCGTCTGCGCTTCGTCACGAATGCCGAATGCATAATTCGCTTCCAGCCACATCACGTTGATGATGCCGAATGCCAGCGCCAGTCCGATTCCCAGAATCCAGGTGAAATACCACATAGCGGTCCTTTCTAATAAGCCGAATGTTCATTCTCGCGAATATGCGCCAGCGTCACCTTGCCGCGCATGATGCGATACACCCAACCGGTGTACAGCACGATAATCGGCAACATGACGACCACCACCCAGAACATGATGCCCAAGGTCTTGTGGCTCGATACCGCATCCCACACGGTCAGGCTGCTCTTGGGATCGAGCGACGACGGCATAATGAATGGGAACAGCGACACGCCGGCGGTCAAAATGATGCAGGCGACCGACAAGCCGCTGGCGAGAAATGCGGCCAGCGCTTTTTGCCTGGCGCTGAAAAAAATACACAGCAGTGCACCGCCAATCGCCAATAACGGCAATGCCCATGTCAGCGGCCAGCGTGCATAGTTGGACAGCCACGCGCCCGGTGCAGTTACGACGTTTTTCGCAAGCGGCATGAATGCCGTATTGGCATCGGGCATTGCGGTGATCCGATAACCGGCAATGCCAGTGGCAATCCACAATCCGGCCAGCACGAACGTCACTGCCGTCACGACAGCTGCAATCGTCGCCGCTTTGCGCGCGCGCGCCGCCACTACGCCATCGGTTTTGACTTGCAGAAAAGCCGCGCCATGCATCGCCAGCATTGCGACACTGATGACGCCGGCCAGCAAGCCGAAAGGATTGAGCAAATCAATAAAACCGCCGGTGTATTCGACCCGCATCGTATCGTCGTAGTGGAATGGCACGCCCAACAGCAGATTGCCGAATGCGACGCCGAAAATCAGCGGCGGTACAAAGCCGCCGGCAAACAAGCCCCAGTCCCATGCATTGCGCCAGCGCGGATCGGCCAGCTTGCTGCGGTAATCGAAACCGACCGGACGAAAAAACAACGCGAACAACAGCAGCATCAGCGCGATATAAAAGCCGGAGAAGGCCGCTGCATACACCAGCGGCCACGCGGCAAATGTCGCACCGCCCGCAGTGATGAACCAGGTCTGGTTGCCTTCCCAGGTCGCACCGATCGAATTGATCGCGACCCGGCGCTCTTCATCGTTCTTGCCGACAAAGGGCAGCAGTATGCCGACGCCCATGTCGAAACCATCGGTCAACGCGAACCCAAGCAGCAAGACCGCGACAAAACCCCACCAGATCAATTTCAATGTTGCATAGTCGAATAGCATGGCGGGCTCCTCAGGCGGCAGTAGTCGGTTGAATGACGGCCGGCGTTTCTTGCCGTTCCCAATGGTAGCGGCCGGTATGCAGGCTGCTTGGTCCGAGCCGCGCGTACTTGATCATCAGCGTCATTTCGATTATCAGCAGCAAGGTGTAAAAGCCGAGGAATCCCGCCAGGCTGAAATACAGGCTGGACGGTTGCAGGGTCGATGCCGACATGTGCGTCGGCAGTACGCCGGAAATGGTCCACGGCTGGCGCCCGTATTCCGCGACGAACCAGCCGAGCTCGGCTGCGATCCACGGCAAGGGAATGCTGAACAACGCCAGCTTCAGCAGCCAGCGTTGCGGCGCCAGTCGCTTGCGAACCAGGAAGTAGAATGATGCGGAAAAGATGAACAGGAACAGCAGCCCGAGTCCGACCATGAATCGGAACGACCAGAACAGCGGCGCGACCTTGGGCACGGTATCGTTGACGGCCATCGCAATTTGCGCGGGTGTTGCGTCGATCACATTCGGTGCATATTTTTTCAGCAGCAATCCGAAACCGAGATCCGCTTTCAGCTGGTCGAATTCGGCGCGCGCCGCCGGCGATTTGTCGCCCGATTTCAAGCGGGTTAATGCGGCGTACGCCAGCATGCCGTTGCGGATGCGCGCTTCATGCTGTCTCTTGATGTCCTTGATGCCGACGATTTGCTGATCGGCCGAGCGGGTCGCAATCAGCCCAAGCACATACGGAATCTTGATCGCGTAATCGGTCCGCTCTTCCTTGTC
>CAMLDH010000119.1 GCA_946478765.1 uncultured Oxalobacteraceae bacterium
CAAATGGGCATGCACTGGGATCAGGCGTTGCAGACCTATACGCTCCTGACAGTGGGCGATGGCATCGTCACGCAAGTGCCAGCGCTGGTGATCGCAGTCGGCACCGGCATCATCGTCACGCGTTCCGCATCCGACGGCAATCTCAGCATCGAAGTGCTGCGTCAACTCACATCGTTTCCCAAAGCGTTGTTCGTGGTGGTTGCCGCATTGGGCACTCTGATTCTGTTGCCGGGAATACCTTCGGTGCCGGTGGCCGTCATCATGACCATCCTGCTCGGTGCCGCGCTGATCGCGCACAAGCGCGCTCGCGAAGACGGCGCTGCACCGGCGGAAGAAAAGGATGTGAAGAAATCCGCGGAAGAACAAGACACTTACGACCTGCTGCAGGTCGAAGCGATCGAAATCATGGTCGGAACCGATCTGGCGCCGATGGTGGGTGGTGAGCAAACGATGTTCATGGAGCGCATTGCCGCGCTTCGCAAGCAATATGCGCTCGAATCCGGCATGGTGTTGCCGCGCGTGCGGTTTCGCGATTCGCCCCGGTTGGGCGCCAATGCGTATGAGATCACCATTTTCGGCGTATTGGCCGGTCGTGGCGAAATCATGAAGGAGCGCACGCTGGCGATTCATGGCGGCGGCGATGTGCGGCCCGTCAAGGGCGTGGAAACGCGCGAGCCGACCTATGGCTTGCCGGCGATCTGGATCGAGGACACTGAAAGGGAGGCGGCGCGCGCCGCCAAATATACGCTGGTCGATGCGTCGACCGTGTTCATCACGCATCTGAGCGAAGTATTGAAACAGCAATCCGCGATGCTGCTCACGCGCGCGGAAACCGACAAGCTGCTGCTGCGTGTGCGGCAACAGCAACCAGGCTTGGTCGAGGATCTGATTCCGACGGTCGTCTCGATCGGCGATGTGCAAAAAGTGCTGCAGAACCTGCTCAAGGAAAAGGTCTCGATCCGCAACCTGGAAGCGATTCTAGAGACCTTGGCCGATGCCGGCCGTGCCAGCAAGGATCTCAACTATCTGACCGAACTGGTACGGCAGAAGCTGGGCGCCGCGATCTGCCAGTCATTGCTTGGCGACATGCCGGCGCTGCATGTGCTGACGCTCGATCCGGTGATCGAGCAGACCTTGGTGCAAAGCGTGCGCACCGTGGAGATGGCCAGCACGATGGCGATCGAGCCCAAGTTTGCCGAGCAATTGCTGGCGCGTTTAGCGGCGCAGGCGGAACGTATGATCAAGAGCAACATGCTGCCGGTGCTGCTGTGCTCGCCCGATTTGCGCAGGCATATTCGGATGCTGTCGGAACGGGTGCTGCCGCATATGCGCATCCTGTCGATGGCGGAAATCCCGAATTCGGTGAATCTGAAGTCGTATGGCATGGTCAGCCTGTAACACGGTAAAACGGAGATAAACCTTGGATTTGATGACAGTCGCCGCGATCGGCATGCAAAACGATTTACTGCGTATGAACAGTATCAGCCAGAACTTGGCGAATGTGCTGACGCCCGGCTACAAGCGGGAAGTGTCGGTCAACACTGCATTCGGCAGCCATGTGGAGGCGGCAACGCGCGCCGCAGACGGGCCGGCCGGCACGGCGTCTGTCCATACGCAAACGAGCGTGGATTCCAGCGCCGGCACCTTGCGCTATACAGGCAATCCGCTCGATGTTGCGATCGACGGCGAAGGTTATTTCGAGGTCATGACCGATCGCGGTATCGCGTACACGCGGCAAGGCAGCTTGCATGCCGATGCCCGCGGACGCCTGGCAACGATGCAGGGACATGCGCTCATGGGCGTGGGGGGCGAGCTCTCGGTGTCCGGCGCTGCGGTAACGATCGAACGCAATGGCGACGTGCGCCAGGGCGATCGTATTGTCGGCCAGATCAAGCTGGTGCGCTTTACCAATCCCGGCGCATTGGCCGCTGCCGGCAATGGCCTGTTCAGCCAGGGAGGCGCCGTTATCGCGGACGTCGGGGCACCTGCGATGGTGCGTGCCGGCTACCAGGAAAACTCGAACGTGAACTCGGCGCGTGAAATGGTTCGCCTGACGGAGACGGTGCGTCATTTCGAATCGATGCAGAAAGTAGTTCAGGGGTATGACGAAGTGCTCGAAAAAGCCATCCGCAAACTTGGGGAATTTTAGGAACAGCCATGAATGACGCACTCTATATCGCCGCAACCGGTATGCATACGCAGCAAATGAACGTGGACACGATTGCAAACAATCTTGCGAACATCAATACGCCGGGTTTCAAAAAGGGTCGAATCAGCTTCCAGGACCTGATTTACCGCGAAATCGGTAAGACAGGTCTGACTGAGGACCCGCAGGCGGCCGCAAGCCTGTGGCACGGCAGCGGTGTCGGTATTGCATCCCTGGCCAAGCTGTTTGCCGCCGGCGAGTTGAAAAAGACGGATATGCCGCTCGACCTCGCGATTCAAGGTGACGGTTTCCTGGAAATCGCCTTGCCCGATGGGTCTCATGCGTATAGCCGCGGCGGTTCGCTTCAGGTCAACCGGGATGGCTTCCTGGCAACCGCAGACGGCAATGCGCTCAAGCCGGGCATCCATATCGGATTGGACGCAAAAGAGATTGCAATCAAGGCGGATGGCACGGTGTTGGCCCGCCAGGGCGACCAAAAAGAGGCGGTGGAAGTGGGCCGCATCGAACTGGCGAACTTTACCGACCCGGCCGGTCTGACCGCACTGGGAGATAGCCTGTACCGGTCATCCGAAAAATCGGGCGACGCGATGTATGGCAGGCCGGGCGAAGACGGTTTCGGCGCCGTGGCGCAAGGTTTTGTCGAGTCGTCCAACGTGAAAATGATTGATGAGATGGTGAACCTGATGGTCGCGCAGCGCGCCTACGAGATGAGCGTCAAGGTCATCCAGGCATCGGACGAAATGCTCGGCATGAGCAATAACCTGCACCGCTAACGAGATGCGCATGATGCAGATGACGCGTGTAACGCCGGCGGCCGTCGTGCTGATGGCGGCCTGGCTGGCAAGCGGCTGGAGCCGTGCGGACCAGCAGGCAACGACGGTGCCGCTGGCGCTGAAGCCGGACGTTGTCGTGACCGCGCGTCAGGTCACGCTGGCCGACGTCGCGGTGGTCGGTGCCGCCGATCCGCAATTGAAAAACACGCTGGAAGCCTTGCGTATCGCGCGTGCGCCGCGGATCGGATATGCCGAGCGCCTGACCCGTCTGGAGCTGGATCAACTGATCCGAACACGCTTGGCGGCAGCCGCCGTGAAAACGCAGTGGAGCGGAGCGCAAGCAGTAAGACTGCAGTCATCCGGCCGCCTGGTCGATACCCGTCCGCTGGTGGAGGCAGCAAGGAACTATCTGTTGAAAGAACTCGGCACACGGTTCCAGATGGTGGACATCGAACTCGCGTCGCCGGTTGCCGACCTGGAACTCCCGGTAGGCGCACTTGCATTCAAAGCGCGAACGATGGACCTCAAACATGTATATCCGCGCATGCCGGTGTGGGTGGATATCTATGTCGATCAAACCGCTTATCGTTCCGTGCTGGTCACTTTCATCGTGAAAGCCAGTCAACCCGTCTATGTCGCGCGGCGTGATCTGCCGGAAGGAAGCGTTGTTGCGGACGGCGACGTTGAATTGAGAAACGAAGATATTTCAGTCGTGCCGAACGATCCCGTCGCGAGTGCCGATTTGCGCGGATCGGTGCGCGTCAAGAAGCCGCTGTCGAGCGGACAGATCGTCACGCGCAGCCACTTGTCCCGACCCGGCATGATCATGCGTGGCGACCTGGTGAAGCTGGTGCTTGCGCAAGGCGGGGTGGTGATTGAAACGCTGGCCATGGCGCAGCAAGATGCGGCGATCGGACAGGCGCTGCGGGTGAAGGCGGAAAACAGCATCGATGCCGTCGCGGCACGCGTCGTCTCGGCGGGTGTGGTGAGAGCCGAGGGAGGGCAATGAACACATTCTATTCACGTCGTGTCGTCACGATATGGGCGCTTGCACTGGCTTGTGCCGCAGGCGCGCAGGCAGCCAGCCTGTATCAGGAAGGCGCCTATCAAGCGCTTTCCTCTGATCGCAAAGCGCACCGCCGCGGCGACTTGATCACGGTGCTGGTATACGAGAACGCGAGCGCGACCAGCGCGGCGAACACCAGCGCGGCACGCGACGCCAATGTCGGTTTCGACATCCAGAGTCCGGGCAGCAGTCGCGCCGGCGGCATCAAGTTCAACAACAATCTCGACGGACGCGGGCGCACGCAGCGGGAAGGGAAGATTTTGGCCCAAATCACGGTGGCGGTGAGAGACATCACGGACAGCGGCGATCTCATCATCGCTGGCGAGCATCTGCTGGAAGTCAACAATGAGCGGCAGCAGATCAGGGTAGAGGGCCGCATTCGGCCGCAGGACGTATCGGACGCCAATACGGTGCTGTCGACCAGACTTGCCGATGCAAAGATCAGCTATGTCGGCGAAGGCGATCTGGCCGACCGGCAGCGCTCTGCCTGGTGGCATCGGCTGTTGACATGGTTTGGGTTGTGATGAAAATGCATACATTCGTTCTGAGCTGCGTGCTGGCGTTGGCCGGCCTTGTTTGCGGTGCGGGCAATGCACAAGGGATTCGCATCAAGGATATCGGCAAGGTGTCCGGTTGGCGTGAAAATGCGCTGGTCGGGTACGGGCTGGTGACGGGGTTGGCCGGTACCGGAGATTCGGCACGCAACAAGACGACGCGCCAGTCGCTCGCCAACATGCTGTCGCGCTTCGACCTCGCGGTGGTGCCGGACGATGTACAGAGCCGCAACGTTGCCGCCGTGATGATGACCGCCAGCTTGCCGCCGTTCGCGCGGCCCGGCGATACCCTCGACGTGACGGTGACATCAATCGGCGATGCGCGCAGCCTGGTAGGTGGGGCGCTGATTCTGGCGCCGCTCAAGGGGCCGGACGGCCGCGTTTATGCGCTCGCGCAAGGGGCGGTGTCGGTCGGCGGCTACAAATACGACCTGAACGGGAACGTGATTCAAAAGAATCATCCGACGGTCGGCGCCATTCCGAATGGGGCGACCGTCGAAGTCGGTGTCGCTGCTCCCGTCGTCGGCCCCCAGAATACGGTGACATTCGTGCTGTCGGAACCCGACTATACGACCGCGACGCGCGTTGCGACCGCGATCAATGCCGCGCTCGGCAACGGCATCGCGGAAGCGCGCGACGGCTCGGGGATCGATATTCGCGTACCCGAAAGTCGGCGCGCCCGGTTGACCGATTTCCTGACCGCAGTTGAAAACGTGCAGGTCGAGCCCGACCGGCGTGCCAAGGTGGTGATCAATGAACGTACCGGCACGGTGGTGTCAGGCGGTGACGTACGTATTTCGAAGGTGGCGGTGTCGCACGGCGACCTGAAGGTATCGATCGTGACCGACAACGCGGTGTCCCAGCCTTTGCTGGTGCGTCAGGCAGGATCGAGGGTGCGCACTGCGGAGGTGAGCAACAGCCGTGTTGATGTGGACGAACAATCCGAGACCGGTTTCGTCGCGGCGACCAGCAATACGGTGGCGGATCTGGTGCAGGCGCTGACGCGGATCAAGACCAATACCAGGGACATCATTTCGATTTTGCGTGCCGTGAAAGCGGCCGGGGCGCTGCATGCGGAATTGGTCGTGCAGTAGGCGATGCAGGGCAATCGAATTATTTTTGGAAAATTGAGACGGAAAAAACGACGATGATATCTTTAATCGACAACAATATCAGCGCCTTATTGAGTCTCGCGCTTGATGCCGCCAGCATGCGCCATCAGGCGATTGCGCACAATATCGCCAACGTGAATACGCCGGGCTACCAAGCGGTGGGCGTGCGCTTCGAAGAGCATATGACCGACGCAAGGAATGCCTTGGCGCAGGGCAGAAGCGTATCCCTGTCCGACCTGTCGCATGTTCGTCCGCAGTTTTTTCTTACGGACGAGGCCGGAACGGCGGATCAACCGGTTTCGCTCGACATGGAAGTGGCGAAATTATCGGAGAACACCTTGCACCAGCAGGCGCTGCTCAAGGCGCTCAACCGGCATTTCTCGATCATCAGTACCGCGATCAGTGAAGGAAAACGTTGATGGACTATAGCGCGTCATTTCAAATCAGCGCCTCCGGCATGGCAGTAGAAAAGCTGCGGCTCGATGTCACGGCGGCGAACCTGGCCAACCTCCACAGCACGTCAGCGTCGCAGGCGCAGCTTTACCGGCCGCTGCGTGTTGTTTCACGTGAAGTGCCGCTGGAATTTGCACGCCAGTTCGATGCGCTGTATGCGGCAACCGGCGGCGGTGCGCAAGTGGCCGGCGTCGAACCACTCAACGTCGCGCCCAGGCTGGTGTATGAGCCGGAGCATCCGCATGCCGACGAAAAAGGTTTCGTCTCGTACCCCGGCGTTGACCATACGTCGGAGATGGTCAACCTGATGACCGCTTTGCGTGCCTACGAGGCCAATGTCGTCGCAATGAACGCCGCCAAGGTGATGGCGGCACGCGCCCTGGAAATCGGAGGTCAATGATGGTGGTCGAACCGATCGCTGCATTGGGCACCGTCGTTGAACCGGACAAGCTTCTGGCAGCGGCGCAACAGCCGCAGACATCGCCGTCGGGTTTCGGCGATTGGTTTGCCGCCGAGGTGAATTCGGTCAACGGCAAACTGATGGGCGCCGAGAGCGATATGCAAAAGCTTGCGGTAGGTGAAGCGCAGAATCTGCACGAAGTCATGATCAACCTGGAAGAGGCGCGGCTTTCTTTCCAGTTGCTGGTTCAAGTGCGTAATCGTTTGCTCGAGGCGTATCAAGAAGTGATGCGAATGCAAGTTTAGAGATTGGAATATCGTGGCGTCATACAAGGAAACATGGGATGGCCTGGGCAACCGGGCCAGGATTGGAATCGCGATCGGCGCAGCGGTGATCGTGGCGCTGACCATCGGGCTCGGTGTGTGGGCCTATCGGGCCGACTATCAGGTGCTGTTCGCCGATATTTCTCCGCGCGACGCGGCGTCTATGGCGACGGAACTGGACAAGATGAAGGTGCCTTACCAGTTGACGGACGGCGGCAACACGATCCTGGTGCCGAAGGATCTGGTGTACAAGACGCGCCTGAAGCTGATGGGCAAGGATATCCCCTTGCACGGCGCAGTCGGTTTTGAAGTGTTCAACAATGCCGACTTCGGCATGACGGAATTCGTGCAGAAGGTGAACTACCTGCGCGCCATCCAGGGCGAACTCACGCGCACCATTCTGTCGATTGACGATATTCAAGCTGCGCGGGTACACCTGGTGCTTCCGGAGCAGGGACTCTTCAAGAAGGCGACGACCAAGCCCAAAGCGTCGGTTACGCTCTCCATGAAGTCCGGGCGGATACTCGCACATGATCAGGTGCTTGGCATCCAGCGGCTGGTCGCCGCATCGGCGCCGGATATTGTTGTCGCGGACGTGACCGTGCTGGACCAGCATGGCGTCGCGCTGACGCGCGCTGCCGCGTCCGAGGCGGGGGGCGACTCGGCACTGACGCAACTGGATTCCAAGCGCAGCACCGAGGAATATTTGCTGCGTAAAGTCACCCAGGTGCTGGACCAGACTTTCGGATCGGGCGAGGCGATTGCGAGCGTGGACGTAATGCTCAACATGGACCAAAGCCGGGTCACCACGGAAGAAGTGCTGCCCGCGAAGTCAGGGACGCAAGACGGCGGTCCGGCAGGGGTCATGGTGCGCGAACGGCAGACCATACGCGACGGTGGCACGGCAGCCGCGCCATTGGCCGGCGGCGGCAAGGGGACGCAATCGAACGGGATGACAAGCATCGAGTCCGATTATCAGGTCGGGCGCCGGGTCGAGCAACTGGTGACTGCGGCGGGAACGGTGCGCCGGATGACGGTGGCAGTGGTGGTCAAGAAGCCGCTGAGCGATGCGCAGATCGCTAATTTGAAAGAGGTGATCAGCCTTGCTATCGGCTTTGACGGTCAGCGCGGCGATGCGGTCGTGGTGCAGGCAATGGACAGTCTTGCCAAAGCGGTGCCGGCTGCCGCAACCATGCACGCAACCGATGGCATGATTGCGCCCGCATCGCCGGAGCAGAAGATTGCGGACGACAGGACGGACAAAGCATCATCGGCGCCGATAGCGGCGGCTTGGGTCATTGCGTTCCTGCTGATCGGCATTGTGGCAGCTGCAGTCGGCTATTTCGGCATCAGCACCAGGCGGAAGGCCGCGACGCAGCGCCTGAGCCAGGCTGAGCGCGAGCAGGTATTGGCGAAGGTCCGTCAATGGGTGCAAGGCGCCGTTCCATCGGAAGAGGTGCTGTGATGCCGAATATGGCCGGTTATCGCCGCGCTGCCGTCGCGCTTCATGATATCCATGAAGAAGACCGGCAATGGATACTTGCCGAGCTCGCGGACGACGAGCGCTCCACGGTCGCGCGGTATCTGGATGAACTGAATGCACTCGGTTTCACGCCAGCGGATGCGACCCGGCAGGGTATGTCGCTGTCAGGTGTTTTGCCCACATCGCCGAAGAAGCCGTTTGACCGGATTCGGCAGGCCACTGCCGCGCAGATGTTTGCGGTCCTGGCGCAGGAACCCTCTTCCCTGATCGCGCAAGTGATGGCGATTGGGCACTGGCCCTGGGCACCGGCTTTTCTGCAGATGTTTCCACCCCTGCGGCGCGAGCGCATACGCACCGCCTTGACCGGCACGGCCGAACCCGCTTCCGCTCGCAAGCAATTCCTGGTCGATGCAATCGCGGGCAACTTGAAAGAGCAAGATGCCGATTCGGGCTTGCAGCGTGCGGCCGCTCTCTGGAACCTGACCGGTGCCGTGGCGCTGCGTCAGGTGGTTTCCCCTATTGCTCGTTTGCTGCGCTCATGGAAACGATAATTCGGACCCCAGCGGTTGCGTTGCAGACGCGACAGTTGAAGCGGCCTTCCGACCAGGACCGGAAAGTGCTCCCTGCTGTTGCGACCAGAGAGGCAGTTGCCCCTGTAGCGCCGCCGGCTGCCGAGGCGGTTGTGCCGCCGTTTGCCGATTCCGGGAAAATTTTTACCGATGAAATAGCCGCACCTGTCGCGTCACAGGTCGACATCCGGCTGGGGATCGAGCGGGAACTGGCGAACGCACGTGCGCAGCTTGAACAAGACATGCGTAACGCGCGCGCGCTGGCCGAGCGCGACGGCCATGCATCGGGCCTGGAAAAAGGCGAAGCGGCCGCAAAACAAGCGGTAGCCGAGCAGGTTGAGCGGCTCGCATCGATCTGCGCCGCGCTGCATCAGGCGCGTGCAAGCGTCATGGAGAGCACGGAGGACCTCGTCGTGGAAATCGCCTACACCGCGGTGTGCCGGATCATCGGACAGACCGCCGTCGCGCCTGCCGCGGTGGCGAGCATGGTCAACCAGCTTCTCTATGCATTCCGCGAGCGCGACCAGTTGGTCGTGCGCTTGAATCCACAAGACCTGGATCTGGTTCAAAAGGCGCCCGGCATTGCCGCACTCGACCAACAGGCCGTGTTGCGACCGGACCCATCGATCAAGGTGGGTGGATGCGTGGTGGAGAGCGACGCCGGACACTTGGACGCACGTCTCGAAACTCAGCTTGCGCGCTTGTGCGAAACGCTGCTGTTGGCCCGCAGGAACCGGGAGCATGATGGGGAGGCCGTCTGATGCAGCGCTATCTGGACGCGGTACGTAACGCCGAGCTGGTTCGTCTAACCGGGCGGGTAACGTGCATTTCCGGCCAGAGCATCGAGGCGGGGCTGACCTCGACGGGCGAGAAGGGCTTCCCCGCCTTGTAGCGCTTCGTGGCGGCGTCGGCG
>CAMLDH010000120.1 GCA_946478765.1 uncultured Oxalobacteraceae bacterium
GACGACGCGGACTGCATTCCACTAGGAGGAGCAACGACGCCAGAGGGCCGGAAAAATGTGCAATCGCACCTGTAGCGCTCTCACCAAATCGGTGACGCTTATCGAATGAAAGAAAGTCAGTGTTCATGCGGCCTTTCAGATATAAGTAAGCGGTCAACTGCCGAATCTAGGTTCAAGGGTCATTGACGTTTTAAACCTTGCGATGAGCGTATAACGCAACACGCCATCCACACCAGAAAATAAATACGTATCGCAATGTGATGCAGCACAGCGCTTGCCTTGTGCGCCTTGTTTGCAATGAGGTAGTCGAGCCTCTGACAATAAGCAGCACGTAACACAACATGGGAAACTCAATGCTGATACCAAGCTTTTTTCCGGCGATGCCGCCTGCCCTGGATTTGTTGGCCGCAACAGGTTTGATTCTGATTGCCGGTCTGCTGGGCGCGCGTCTGGTTACCCGGTTTTTTTCAGTGCCTGCCATTATTGGCTATGTCCTGGCCGGCGCCCTGGTCGGACCGGGTGGACTGAGCCTGATCAATGCGAGCGACTTGAACGATATCGGTCTGCTGGTCGATTTCGCACTGGGCATGGTGATCTTTGAACTGGGACGCCGGCTCGATTACCAATGGCTGTCGCGTGAAAAATGGCTGGCCATTACCGCGCTGGCGATCAGCGTCAGCACGTTTGTCGGCCTGTTCGCATTGCTGACCGCGTTCGGCGTCACCAAGCTGGTCGCCAGCATGGTCGCGGCGTTCGGCATGGCGACCTCCCCTGCGGTGACGCTCAATATCGTGCACGAAATCAAAGCCGAGGGCCAGGTGAGCGAACGCATGCTGAACATCGTGGCAATCGGCAATTCGTTGGCATTCATCGTATTCACGATGTGCCTGTCGGCGCTGCATGTCGAATATCGCGCCGATTGGACGACGTTCCTGCTGCATCCGCTCTACCTGATTGTCGGTTCGATTGCGCTGGGCTGGGTCGCAGGCAGAGTATTGATCTATTGCAGCCACTGGGTCGGCCGCGACAGCGAAAAGCAGCGCATCGCGTTGTTTGCATTGATTGCCGTGACCATCGGGCTGGCCGCGATGTTCAAACTTGCGGCACTGATCGCGCTGCTCATGCTGGGCGCGACCAGCCGCAACCGTGATCGCGAACATGCGGTGCTCGAACCGGATGTCAGCCAATTCAGCAGCCTGTTTTACGTGGTGTTGTTTGTCTTTGCCGGCGCCAACCTGACCGTCATTCATTTGCAGCAATACTGGCCGATCGTGCTGTCATTCATTGCAGCCCGCCTTGCCATTGCGCTCGTGCTGGGCGCAGCCTTCTCATCGATGAATGGATTGACGGTACGCAAAGGCGCGCTGCTCGGCCTCGGCTTGCTGCCGATGTCGGGCGTTGCCATCGTGCTGATGCAACGCACCGCCGGCATGTATCCGGAATTCGGTGCGCAGTTGTCGGCATTGACGATTTCGGTATTGGTCATTCTGGAAATCCTGGGCCCCATTTGCACGCGCTATGCGCTGGTCGCCAGCGGCGAAGCAAAAATCTGAAGGAGCATCCGATGCTGCAATTCAAATCCTCCATACCGCTCACCATGGGCGTGGAACTGGAGCTGCAAATCGTCAATCGGCGCGACTACAACCTGACGCGCGGATCGAGCGATTTGCTGGCCGTGATCAACAAGCAGGAACACGGTTACGACATCAAGCCAGAGATCACCGAAAGCATGATCGAGATCGCGACATCGGTGCATACGCGCCATCCGGAGATGCTGGCCGAATTGGGCGCGATACGTGCGCTGCTGGTATCGGCGGCGGACAAGGTCAACCTCGGTTTGGCCGGCGGCGGCGCGCACCCGTTCCAGCATTGGGAAGATCAGCGCATTTTCCCGTCCGAACGCTATCATCTCGTGTCGGAATTGTACGGCTACCTGGCCAAGCAATTTACCGTGTACGGGCAGCATATCCACATCGGGTGCGCCGATGGCGACGAAGCAGTGCGGCTGGTGCATCTGCTGGCGCGCACGATACCGCACTTCATTGCGCTATCCGCGTCGTCGCCGTTCTATCAGGCGGTGGATACCACGTTCCAATCGTCGCGCTTGACCAGCATCAATGCATTTCCATTGAGCGGCTGCATGCCGTTTGTACTGGACTGGGACGGTTTCAATGCGTACTTCGAGAAAATGGCGCGCCTGGGTATCGTCGCCAGCATGAAGGATTTTTATTGGGACATCCGGCCGAAACCGGAATACGGCACGGTGGAAATCCGCGTATGCGATACGCCGCTGGAAATCGAGACGGCGGTTGCCTTGGCCGCTTATGCGCAAACGCTGGCGAAATATTTTTTCACGCAGCGGGCACTGGCGCCGGCGCAGGATGTGTATCTGACTTATTCGTACAACCGCTTTCAGGCTTGCCGTTTCGGCCTGGCGGGCACGCTGATCGATCCATTGAGCGGTAATCCGCAGGTGACGGTCAAGGACGACATTTTGCACACCCTGGACCTATTGGCGGACCTGGCGCAAGAACTTGGCAATACGGATGCGCTCGCATTGCTGCGGCAACGTGTGCTAGCCAGCCAATCGGATGCCGACTGGCTCAGAGCGGCGCACGAAAAGAGCGGCGCCTTGAGCGATGTGGTGCGCCGGCAAAGCGAATTGTGGAGAGGGCATTGACGCAGATGCTATTTTTTCTTGCTGCCGATCCGGCTTTCTTTTCCCGTCATCAGATTCACGATATTCCCGCGATGTCGATACACCAGCAAGCAGCTCATCGCCAGCACTGCGAGCAACTTCACATCGGTGCCGAACAACAAGCCGTAATAGAACGGCGCGAATACGCTGGCGATCAATGCCGCCAGCGATGAATAGCGGAATGCATACGCGATCACCAGCCATGTGACCAGGCTTGCCACACCCAGCCACACGTTGAGGCCCAGCAGCACGCCAAAAAAGGTGGCAACGCCCTTGCCGCCGACGAACCTGAAAAACACCGGCCACAGATGCCCGGCGAACACGGCAATTGCCACCAGCGCGATGCCCGCGTCGTCGATCCCGTATTGAGCGCCGTATCGCAACGCCAGCCACACCGCCAGCCAGCCTTTCGCGCCATCGCCTAACAGGGTCAATGCGGCGGCGACCTTGTTACCGCTGCGCAGCACATTGGTGGCGCCCGGATTTTTCGAGCCGTAGGTGCGCGGATCGGCCAGGCCGAATATTTTGCTCATGACCACCGCGAAGGAAACCGAACCGATCAAATAGGCGGCGATCCCGAATAAAACTGTATGCATTGTCTTTGTCTTTCTATTAATACTAAGGAACGTGCACGAAATAACTTCCCAATTTGTCTCGCGGCAGACGGGCGCATTGCCGCGTTGCCCCTCGTTTGTGTAGCTCGCTACACGGCACTCGGGGCGCCTTGCACTGCATCCCGTCCGCCGCGTCCAAATCGGGAAGTTATTCCGCGCACGCTCCTTAGGAATGTGTACGGAATAATTTCCCGATTTGTCGTCATTCCCACCTATTCTTCCAGCGCACAATTGACCGGTTTGACCGGCAAAATGTTCGCCATTATTTTCGGATCAATCCCGATCAGATAACCGCGCCGTCCGCCGTTGATATAAATTTTCTCGAGCGCCAGAATGCTCTGCTCGACATAAACCGGCATCGCCTTTTTGGCGCCGAACGGCGACGTGCCACCGACCAGATAACCGGAGTGCCGGTTCGCCACTTCCGGCTTGCACGGCTCGACCGATTTGCAGCCGATCTGACGCGCCAGGTTCTTGGTCGACACTTTGCGGTCACCGTGCATCAGCACGATCAGCGGCTTGGCGGCCTCGTCCTGCATCACCAGCGTCTTGACCACATGATGTTCATCCACGCCCAGTTCTCGCGCCGAGACAGTGGTGCCGCCGTGCTCTTCATAGTTGTAGGGATGCTCGGAAAATACAACCCCGCGCGTGCGCAGAAATTGCGTCGCGGGCGTTTCGGAAATATGCTCTTTTTTAGCCATGCGTGTTACGCTAATCTAAAATTGGGAGCACATTATGCAACAAGAAATCCGCCTTGCGACTTTCAATGTGTGCAACCTGGCGCTGCCGGGCACCAATTTTTATGACGACCAGCCGCCCTACTCGCCCGCCGAGTACGATGCAAAAATTACCTGGATCGCGCAGCAGCTTGATTGGATGGATGCGGATGTCATTGCGTTCCAAGAAATTTTTTCTCAAACTGCGCTGAAACAGGTCCTGGCCAAAACCCAAAAATATCAGCAAGCACACCATGTCGGATTCGATCCGGATCCCCAGGCTGGGCGGCTGACGCCCAGCGTCGCACTGGTGTCGCGTTTTCCGCTGGCAGGCGAAGCCATGACTTATGCCAGCCTGCCGCGCAATCTTGCCGTCAGGCTGCCGGGCGTGGTCGCGCCGTTCAACAGTTTCACGCGGCCGGTGCTGCGCGCCAAAGTGGCAGTGTCGGCGACGCTGTCGATCACGGTGTTCGTGTGCCATTTGAAATCGAAGCGCCCCGATTATCGCAACGGCGGCAGCGAAGACGATCCGGACCAGCTCGGCATCGCGGTATTGCGCTCATTGATCCGGCGCAGCACGGAAGCGCTCGGTTTGCGTTACCTGCTCACCGATTATGCCAGCGGCAAACGGGTGCCGATGGTCGTGATGGGAGACTTCAATGATGTGGCAAGCGCGGTATCGACCCAACTGGTGATGGGTGTGGGGCGCTACAGCAGAAACGGGATCGATGGCCGCATGTTCGACAGTTATGTAATCCAGTCGCAGCACGATCCGTTGCGCGACGTCGGTTATACCCATATGCATGAAGCGAATTTCGAGACCGTGGATCACATCCTGGTGTCGGAAGAGTTTTACCCCGCTTCCCGATTGGCCATCGGAGAAGTGCAGGAAGTGATTTACCTGAACGATCACATCGGCTTGCAACAGTCGCAAGCATCCGATCACGGCGTGGTGCTGGTGCGCCTGCGTCTGCACGATACGAACGAGGAAACGCGCGCAGGAGAAGCTGCGCACGCGCCGTTACCGCCGCTTTAAGAGGACTAATACAATTTACCGCGCTTGCGCCGATGCGGCTTCAGCGGTCATGTCTTGACATCTTTGCGTGCCAGTTTCCTGGCCAATTTCGCGACATGCTCGCCCTGAAAGCGCGCGATCGCCAGTTCGTTTGGCGTCGGTTGACGCTCGCCTTTGATTCCAGCAAGCGTGCCGGCGCCATACGGCGAGCCGCCCGAGATGTCGTCCATGTTGACCAGCTCGCTGCAGGAGTACGGCACACCGGCAATCAACATACCGTGGTGCAAGAGCGTGCTATGGAAAGACGTGATGGTCGTCTCCTGACCACCGTGCTGGCTCGCGGTTGACGCAAAAACACTGCCGATCTTGCCGATCAAGCTGCCGTTCATCCACAGCTTGCCGGTCTGGTCGAGAAAATTGCGCATTTGCGCCGACATGTTGCCGAACCGGGTAGGGGTGCCGAAGATGATCGCGTCGTAGTTGGGCAACTCGTCAACGGTCGCCAGCGGCGCAGCTTGATCCAGTTTGGCGCCGGCCTGCCGCGCCACGTTTTCCGGCATAATATCGGGCACCCGTTTCACAATGACTTCGACACCATCGACGCGCCCTGCGCCCTCGGCCACGGCGGCGGCCATTTGTTCAATATGTCCGTACATGCTGTAATACAGCACCAATATTTTTGCCATTCCATTCTCCTCGGAATCAATAAAGCAAGCGGCGCGTCGAATGACGATCGTCCGCATCATCGACTCACTTTCATCTTGATGTCTTTTCGGATGCATGCAGCGCTAATTGCACATGCATTGAGACATCTCAAACCGGCGACTCCGCTTGTAATCCGGAAGGTTTTCTGTGCACACCGCGGAGTGAAAACGTCTTGCATGGAGCGGTTAATTACCGGGCGCAGGACTAAAGCCAGATTGCCGCGCGCCTCCTCAGCCTGTTGATCGACATCAACAAGCGTGCTCACCATGCTTTCGCAGAAAGTGCGCCGGGCTGAAAATCTCCTACGTCACTCTGTCAGGTAACACAAGCAAATCAATAAATCAGGCACTTTTGTGCATCGCACAAAAAATTCTTGACTTCACCCACCTAACCCTTACAATATGAATTGTTGCAGTGCACAATTTTCAAATTGAATGTCGCGTCCTTTGATCGCCTCAAATATTCCTAAGGAGAAGTCCATGTTTTCCATCCCTGAACAGTTTTCTACCGTATCCAAAGCCAATCTGGATGCCCAGCTCGAATTGCTGACCAGCCTGTCCACCCATGCGTTTGAAAGCGTCGAAAAGGTCATCGATCTGAATCTGAGCCTGGTAAAAGCATCGATGGAAGAATCCGCGGCAGCGGCCAGGCAACTGTTGGCGGCCAAGGATCCCCAGGAATTTTTCGCGGTGAGCTCGGCGCAAATTCAACCTGGCGCGCAAAAAGCGATTGCTTACGGCCGCCACCTGGCCGGCATCGCGTCCAGCACGCAAGCCGAATTCAGCAAAGCAGCAGAAGCGCAAATCGCCGAAAACAGCCGGAAAGTGATTGCGCTAGTGGACGATGTCGCGAAAAACGCGCCCCCCGGTTCCGAGAATGCGATTGCATTGGTGAAGTCCGCGGTCGGCAATGCCAATGCCGGTTACGAGCAGTTGAGCAAGACCACCAAGCAGGCGGTCGAAACGCTGGAAGAAAATGTTGCGGCCGCGGTGAACCAGTTTTCGCAAGCTGCCGAAAAAACAGCGAGCGCCAACCGCACCAGGAAGTAATCACCCGGAAGTCAGTGACGCGATAAGAGGAAACGGGCCGCATTGCGGCCCGTTTTCTTTGCTATGTATCACTGCGCAACATGGACGCAATTGCGCCCCGCGCTTTTTGCCTCATACATTGCCCGGTCGGCGCGATTGATGACCTGTCCATCCGTCTCCCCCGGTTGCCATGCCGCGACACCGATGGAAATCGTCATCTTCTGCAAGCCTGGCGCAATGCGCTCCCAATTGTGTTGTTCAACGCTGGCACGCATGCGCTCCAGCGCCACGATTGCCGCGTCAAGTGTCGCGTCAAGCAACAGCAAGGTAAATTCCTCGCCGCCATAGCGCGCCAGATTGTCGGTCGTGCGCCGCGTCTTTTCGAGTACCTTCGCCAATTCCTTCAGCACTTGATCGCCGACCAGATGCCCGAAGCGATCGTTTATTTGCTTGAAATGATCCGCATTCAGAATGGCAATGCAAAGTTTGCCGCCTTGCCGCTCTGCGCGCTTGCGCTCATTCAACAACGTTCGCACGAATTCGCGCCGGTTCCACAGGCCGGTCAAGTCGTCGCGGCTGGCCAGATCCGCGAGCCGCGCGCTCACCGCCGCAAGGTGCTTGTTCTTGCCCTGCAGACGAACGCGCAGACGGGACACCTCCGCATTGATGGCAAGGAAGCGCCCGACGGCAACTGTCACCAGCAACCAGAACAAGCCGCTCTCTGCGATGGTTGCGGGCGCGATGCCGACCTGCGCACCGGCCAACCACAGAATGGCGCCCAGCGAACCGGACAGGATCAGCCAGACCCGCAAAAACGCGCGCTGACTGAGGTGCAGGCTACCGTAGCACAAGGGGCCGAACAGATTGACGATGAACATATAGGCAATCTGCGGCGCCAGGAACAAGCCGAACAGGTTGATGCCGCACCCCGCAATCACTTGCGTGGCCATCATCGATGGGTCTTGAAAGCGCTGGGTCAGACGAAATCCGATCGCGCCGAAAAAAATCGCGTTGAATAGTACTGCCACGGCAGCCATCTTGAGCGCGACCGCATACGGAACGGCGCCCGCCGCAGCAAAACCGAACAGGATCAGCGCATTGACTGCGTAATCGGCGGCGCCGAATGCGGTAGCACGCAGTCGTATCCGCGTCTTGGCATCGAGCGATGCCAGCCACGACATGATCGCATTGCGCATAGTGTTGGCTTTTTGGTCAGTGTTGGCCGAGGTGGCGGCGGTCAGGCAACGCTCGGGGTCCGGCGAACCGGTCTTGCATGCCGTCGTTCGCGTCTTCGCCACGCATTTTTTGCTCTGTCGTTTCTTTATACACAAAGCGGTGTAAGGAATCCAGAAAAATTAATCATCGGAAATCGGCCTAGCGCAGCATCTCCACATGCGCAATGCCGTCTTCGCTATACGGTTCGGAGGTCGTCCGAAAGCCCAGACCGGCATAGAAGCGTTCCAGGTATTGCTGCGCCGAGATGCGAATGCGATGGCCGGGAAACTGTCGCTCGATGCGGCGTATGCCCTCCTCCAGCAACTGCTTTCCGATCCCGGCGCCGCGTACCGATGGCGCACTCAGCACGCGGCCGAGCGACGCTTCGCGGTACTTCACGCCGGGTCCGACGCCGCGCAGGTAAGCGAC
Source organism: uncultured Oxalobacteraceae bacterium (assembly GCA_946478765.1). The sequence goes on from CAMLDH010000120.1 coordinate 8,424, forward strand.
CAGTTCGCGTGCGCCATTGCGCTCTTGCCAACCCAGCAGGTGATAGGCGCGCTGATCGATCGCATCGATATCGGGATACAGGCATTGCTGCTCCAGAATGAACACCTGCTGACGTTTTTCCAGCACCGCGTACAATTCGGCGGTGCTCAGATTGTCAAAAGAAGACCACTGCCATTGCATCATGAATAGTTCTCTAAAAAGGAATGTGCGGCCAATGACATGACGTCCATCGGGCGCATCATGTTAGCGGTTTTCATGGACGAGCGCCGGTGGCATGCATGTGCCGCAAGCGTCCGATTGGCATTGCTTTTTGAGCGGCCGCCTGGCCGCAGCCAATTCGCCGCGGTACATCCGCGCCCACGCCGGATGCCCCGCCTCCGAAGGCGATCGCTCGAACGCGGGATCGACGGCAAAGATAGCCTGAAACGCGGCGCGACATTGCTTGCTGCGCTCAGTCAGGCAATACGCGAAGGCTGCCTATTTGTGCGTGCGAATTTCGTCGGCGCGGCAGGCCGCTCTTGCGCGCTGCCTGCAGCGCGTCAAGCGCCCCCGGGTAGCGACGGCCGGCTTCGTATTCCTTGATCTATTCCGCCGGTTTGTGCTGCGCCGGACTGGCGCTCACGCCGGCGGCACGCGTGACGGCACGCTACTCCCCCACCCCGTCATGCGCCGACCGACGGCGATTTCATCCTGTCCGAAAGGGCAAAGCGGCAAGCCTCCAGGATTCCTGCGGCGGCATGATCAAAGGTATAGTCGCTTGCCATCGAACGGCTTCGCTCGGAAAATTTCTGGTATAGGTCCGGCTGCGTCAAAAGCTGGGCCGCCCGTTCCGCCCACAAGTTGACATCCAGTTCGCACAAGAAGCCATTCTCATTGTTCAGGATCAGTTCGCCCGCAACGCCCGCATTGGGCGACACGATGACCGGCAGCCCGGCAGCGCATGCCTCATTGGCGACGACGCCCCAAGGGTCCCAAAGCGTCGGAAAGAGCAGCAAGCGGGCAGATCCGTAAAGTGAAGGCAACGCCTGCTGCATTGCGAATCCATGAAATTCCGTTTCAACGAGGTCTGCCATGCGCAATGCCGCGCTTCTGACGTTCCCCTCTTCGCTGCCGGCGCCTACAAACAGAAGCTTTGTTTTCCGGCGCACCCTGCGAGCGGTCTCGCGCGCGACGGCCAGTCGCCAGGCACGCAGGCGCTCGAACGTCTCCTCGGAGTAGGTCGGTGGGCAGGTGTCACACCGGCCGGTCTTGCGCTGTGCGGCCGTCGTCAGTTCCGTGCCGCACGTGCGGCAGTGCACTGGGAGGGCGGCCTTGAGCTGCTTGCCCCGGCCTCCCCTGCCGGAACCGCCCGACCCGGACCCGCCGACCTTTCCG
>CAMLDH010000121.1 GCA_946478765.1 uncultured Oxalobacteraceae bacterium
CAATTGTCCGTTGTGGAAAATGCTCCGGCCGAGGTAGAAGAACAGACAGCGCTCTTGCAGGCGATCGAGTCGCATGCGGCGCGCACCGAAAATAAGAAGCGATATTTCACGCAGGTACTTGAGCATCTCTTGCAAAGGAGGTCGCTGGATCTTGATGCGATTTTGCAGCAAAGCCGGCACGGCGAAGGCCAACCCGAGACGGCGGGCGCTCCGCACACCATGGCACCGGCCGATACGAGCGAAGTGCCGGCGCAGACCGACTCTGCGAACTTGCATCATCGGGTGGCCCAGGCAATATTGCATGCCGACGCGGAGAGCATTCATCTTCCCTGGAAAACCCTGATGCGCGAACACCGCGCTCTGGTACGCGCCGCGCTTTTTCATTATGGCGTGCAGGCCCAGGTTCGGCAGCGCCTTGCAGCGGGCTTTCCCGAGCCGCTACTCAAGGAATTGGTCGACTTGCTGGAGCCGCAGGCCGCGGCAATCGTCGCGTCGCTGCTTGCGCAGCGCACCTTGTTCGATGCGGCCACCGTAACGTCGCAACAGCAGCGGCGCAGGTTGTGGGAATTCAGTTTGACGCACTTGCTGACCGGGCTGCACGGCACATTCCATCCGAACACTTACATCAAAGGCTTGCTCGCGACACTCGGTGCGGGCGAGCGTGCAAGCTATCGCACTCTGGTGCAGGAATGGCGCGCAGCCCTTGGCGGCGGCGCGCAGCACCGGGAGATGATCGCCGGTCTGGACGCGCTGCATGCGGATGCGCCGGACGGCGATGCGACGCCAGCCAATGCCGGCGATGCCGCCGCTGCGGCGTTGCGTAGTGAAAGACTGTTGCGCGCCTACGATAGCTATGAAGCGCTGAGGCAAAGGCTTCTGACGGAATCGTCCGCCACAACCCGGACCGATGGCATGGCTGCAATCGATATGCTGGCGGCCGAACACCCGGTGCAATTGAATCGCTTTTTCAACGCATTGCGTTGCGGCGAACTGCCGCTGGCAAACGCGCAGTTCACCACGAGCGAATGGCAAACGCTGGTCGCGGCATTCGTGACAAGCGCGACGCCGGACGGGAATGCGGACCGGACCCCGTTTCTGCACGCGATCAATGTGCATGCCGCACGCGCCGGCAGCACGACGCAGTATTTTCGGCGGGTGCTGGAAGATTTGCTGCATGACCGGGCGGTCGATCTCGAAGCGATTGCGGCGCAGATGCCTGCAACAGACAGGCAATTTGAAATTGCTGCCCCTGATGCCATGCAGGCGCCAGAGGACGAACGCTCGCAGGCTGCGGCAGAGGGCGCCCTTGCATCGGGCGATGCCATGCATGAACGCTTGCGCCGGCCGCTGAAGGGATCGGCTGCGGCGCGGGGATCGGATGAGATGCGCGAGGCGGTTGATGCGCCGGCAACCGCGCCTCTGGCGCAACCGGCGGGTATCGCGGCCCGGCCGGATGCTGCCGATGCCGCGCAGCTGCAGCGCAATGCCGGTTGGAACGACGCCCGGCTATCGCATGGATTGGCGCCTCTCCCAGCAGGGAGCAGCCCTGGATTGCGGTCCATCAGGGGCGAGGGGGGCGAGGACAAGGCCTTTGCTACGACGAGCAACGTCGTCCCCGCGCCTGAGGGGCTGCAAGCCGGCATTGATCCCTACGAAGACAAGCTCTCAGCCGGCCGAATCGCGCTGAGCGAGGCCGGGAGCGCGTCGCTGAAAGACTGGATAGAGAACCGTATTGCCGACAGTTCTGCGGCGCTGCGTACCTTGCTGGCGTCATCGCTAAAGGATGCCTCGATTTCCGCCCGGCTCGTGCAACTGCTGCCGGAACGTTTGCTGACGCGCATCCTGTTGCGGCTGCGTGAAGCCGAACACGATGCGGTGCAACACGGTGCCGACCTGGTGGCGGATATTTTCTGTCAAGCCGATAAGAGCGCGTCGCCGGCCCACATTACGTCATTGAAGTGGCAATACATTTTCCGGTATCTGAACGAAGAGCAGGGCGCATTCGCGCAGCAGCTTTTTACAAATGCTTTCGCGAATTACCTTGTGACGCAGACAGGGACGCAGAAAGCCAACGAGTTTCACGCCATGCTGGGCCGCCGCAACGGTGCGGATGCAAGGCCGCGCGCGGCGAAAGACGGTCGAACGGTCGACGCGAAAACTGCGCAATCTCCCGCGGCACCGGACCGCGCCGGAGAAACGTATCGCGCATCAGAACGACGCTGGCAGGATGCCGGCGTCGAGACCGAAGCAGAGCCGGCCAAGGAATTCTATATCCCCAATGCCGGCCAGGTCCTTGCCGCACCGTATCTTCCGCGCTTGTTCTCGATGCTGAAGCTGGTGGAGAAGGGGCGATTTATCGATCGCCACGCGGCCGAGCGCGCCGCGCACCTGCTGCAATTCATGGTCAACGAAAAGACCGCATCGCCTGAGTATCAACTGGTGCTGAACAAGCTGCTGTGCGGCGTCAAGACCGGCGTGCCGATCGCCGGCGGGATCGAGATCAGCGCGCAGGAAAAAGAAACGGTCGAGGCGCTTATCCAGGGCATGATCGACAACTGGACCGTCCTCGGCAAGACCTCCATCAAGGGATTGCGCGAATCGTTTTTGCAGCGGCCCGGCTGGCTGCAGCTGAAAGACGATGCTTGGCATTTGCAAGTGCAGTCGGGAACGTTCGACATGTTGTTGGACCGCCTGCCGTGGAGTTTTTCGATCATCAAGCATCCGTGGATGGAACGTGCGGTACACGTCAACTGGCGGTAAATAATGGATTCGATACATGACTAAAGCAAGAGCGAACGCGCTCACTCTGGAAAAGGAAATCGCCTGGTTCTGCCGCGTGCTGAACGCGCGCTTCGATCTGTATTTCGAGCGGAGTACCGACAACGCCGACATCCGCACATATCCCCCTCCGGACCTGCGCGATGACGACTCCGAGTACGCGCGCGTGGTACGCGAATGCGACATGAATTTCGACGAACGCATCGTGCTGATCCTGATCCTGATACCGCATCTGCGGCCGCAGGTACTCGATCCGCTTTTCACGCCAAACAAGAATATCGGCAGAGGCTTCACCGAATTCGGCGGCTGGACCGGCAAGACGCATGGCGGGCATTTGCCGACCTGCGAAACGGCCGCCTTCCTGCTTGCGGGAGACGACTTGCAACGCCGCTTCGAAGTGAGCCGCTTATTCGGGGAAGACCATTTTTTTGCCATGCGCGGCATGCTGCGGGTCGAGCATCAAAGAAATGGCGAGCCGCTTTTCGGCGCGGCGCTGATCCTGACGACCGAATACCTGAACCGCTTCACCACCGGACATCACCAGAAGCCGGATTTCAGCACCGAGTTTCCCGCCAAGCGGATCACGACGAAGCTCGACTGGAACGATCTTGTGCTGGGCCCGGAAGTGATGGACGAACTGGAGAACATCAATATCTGGTTGCGGCATTCGCACACGCTCATGCCCCGATGGGGACTGGAGAAGACGGTCAAGCCCGGTTACCGTTGCCTGTTTTACGGCCCGCCAGGCACCGGCAAAACGCTCACCGCGACCTTGATCGGCGCTACCGCCGGCGTCGATGTCTACCGCATCGATTTGTCGATGATCGTCTCCAAGTACATTGGCGAAACCGAGAAAAATCTGGCCAACGTATTCGATCAGGCGCAGCACAAGAACTGGATACTCTTCTTCGACGAGGCGGATGCGCTGTTCGGCAAGAGGACGCAGACCAGCAGTTCCAACGATCGCCATGCCAACCAGGAAGTGTCGTACCTGCTGCAGCGGGTCGAGGATTTTCCGGGCGTGGTGATTCTTGCCACCAACCTGAAAGCCAATATCGACGATGCGTTTGCGCGCCGCTTTCAAACGTCCGTGTATTTTCCGATGCCGGATGCGACACAACGCCTGCGTCTCTGGCAGGGACTGTTTTCGGACCGGCGCGTGCTGGGCGCCGATGTCGACCTGGAACAATTGGCGGAGAAACATGAGCTGGCCGGCGGCGCGCTCACCAATGTCGCGCGTTACGCAGCGATCAGGGCGGTGCGCATGAAGCGGGACACGATCGTGCAGGACGACCTCATCCAGGGTATCGGACGAGAACTCATCAAAGAGGGAAGGATGCTGTAGTGACGAATATGAAAAAATCATCCGGCTTCAAGGCCGCATTCGCGTCGGCAGCGCGCACCCTGCTGTTGCCTCTGCTGCTACCTCTTTCGCTGGCACTGGTGCTTGGCGGCAGTCACGCCGCCACCGTCACGGCGAACGACCGCGAGGCCATGACGCCGCTGACGATCAATACCTTCAAGAAGTTCAGCCAGGCGCGCCGCAAGCAAGTGCAGCAAGCGCTGCTCGATATCTACAAGGATCAGCCGGACTACATGAAGCAGTATGGCGAAAGCAGCAAGCCGCTGTCGGACGACATCATCGGCCCGATTACGCTTTCATGGCTGAATCGCTTTTGCGTCGATTTCAAAATTGTCACGACAGGCGGCGATCTCACCGACGAGGCGATGACGTTGCTGTTCCATTTTGCCGAGATCGCGAAGGCGCATCCGACGTGGAAGACGATATTGTTGAGCGAAAATTTCACCTATTGGATCGAAAGACAGCCGGAGCCGAAAAAAAGCGAACTCTATAAGCTCAGGCTCTCCGGCACGGCGCAACAAATCATTTGGCTGCTGAATCTGTACCAGCAGGACCCCGGCAATCAAGGCGGAAAAGCAACCGGCCTGAGCGAAGGGCGCGATAGCTGGACCGTCTATGCATTCCAGCTGAATGCAGACGACTTCAAGCTGCTGCTGGCAAAGTCCCAGGCGATACAGCAGTTGGCCGCACTTGAGAACGAAGCCTACGGCAACAAACAGCAACTGGCCGCCGCAGTGAAAGAGGCGCTCAAAGACCTGGATGGCCAAGTGCAGCAATTGCTGCCGATAATTACGCAATATGCCGAGACCACCAGTTATCAATTGACGGAGTCCTCGTTTCAAAAGCTCAAAATCCAGGCGGTGCCGGATGAGGTGCTGCAACCGCTTCAAGCAAAGAAAGATATCGCTTACGCCGGGCAGGCGGAACTCATCGCCGACTTGAAAACCGTCACCAAAAATATCGCCGCACAATTCGCGCCTTATCAATCGCTGGTGGTTCAGGAGGCCGAGACATCGAGCAGTTACCTGCTGACGGAAGCCTCGCTAAACAAGATGAAGGCAGACCCGAGAAGCGCGAGCGTGCCGGCGACGATACTCGACATGCTCAAGGAAATACAGGACGTGAGCTATCCGGCGCAGGCGCTGTTCGATAAAGCCGCGCTGGTCAAGATGCGCGCCGCCATTGATCCATGTCCGCAGAATGCGTCGGCCTATACGAAAACCAGTTTTCCCGATTTGCGGATAAGCGCGGAGGCGTTCCAGGCGTTGAAGGGCGTCATCCCGGATGCATTGTTCAATCAGCTCGACAAGTATCGCAATCTGAAAGTCGCCTGCACTGACGCCGAAATGGCCGATGCAAGCACGCAGATCGATCATCTATACGCGCCGTATCAAGCATCGATCGGAACGCAGGCCAAAAAAATGCCGGCCTACGACAGCACAAAAAAAGTCCAGTGGAGCGGCGGCTCGTGCGGTTGCGTTCTCGACCGGCTTTCCGGGGTCGTCTACGGCTTTTACCCATTCTGGCTCGCGGGTGAAAAGCAACAGATCGACTTCAGCATGTTGTCTAGGGTCGGTTATTACAGCTTGTCGTTCGATGAGCAGGGAAACCTGAAGCGCTTGAACGCCGGCATGGATAGCACCTTCGCCGATGGCGCGGCGACCGATAACGAATTCGTCGGCGTGGCGAACAAGTTCCGCACCAAGGTGGACTGGGTTATCCATAAGAGCGACTGGGGAGTGTGGTCAACCTACAAGGACGCAAAAAAGACGCAGGTGCTGGAGCAGCTTGCGAACAATATTGTCAAACTGCTCAATGCGAGATTGACCGATTTTTCGTCGCGGGCGATACCGTATGTCTCGCTGGGACTCGGAACGACGCCGACGCAAGGGGATGGGGTAACGCTGTTTTTCGAGGGCTATCCGGAAGATGCCGGATCGGTCGTGCTGTTCGACAAGTTCGTCGAAACGCTGAAAGGCAAGTTGAATGCGTCCGGCGGGCGCTTTGCCGTGAACATGCTGGTGTACCAGTCGGCGATGGGCGTCGGCAAGGGCATTTACGATTATCAGCACTTGCTCAATCTGATTAACCTCATTGAAGCCGCCGACAAAAAGCAGGGCACTTTAGCCGGAAACGGCAATAGCGGCCTGCCGCGTGTTGCGGTGCTTATAGAAGAACCCACGACGGATTCCAAGAAAAAGCTCAGGAAGGATATCGAGGACGCGCTGCATGGCGCCGACCGCGAGTATCTGCTGCGGCGGATCATTCCGGTCATTGAGTTCGACGGCAAAAGCTGGCGGCAGCTGGAAGATGATGTCATCTACTTCAAGGATAATTTCGGCGGCGTCGGTTTCTGGCCGCTGTCCGCCGGCAAGCAGGCCCCCGCGCCCGCTGCCGATGCGGATAAAGGCGGCGACGCGGGGGCGGCCATCAAGAGTGTCGAGCAAACCCTGCTGCAGCAATACCAGCAGCCGGACGCAAAGCCGGCAAGCATGGTGTGCAAAATTGTGTGCCCGAACCGATGGGCGTTCCGTATCACGTGGGACATTTTCTTCGCCTGTCTGGTGCTGTCCGGCCTGCTCTATTTCTGGAACTGCCGGTGGCAGGCGCTCCTGCAAAAATACACGCTTTACTACATCGGCGCGGTCGTGCTGCCGACCTTTGCGCTGGGCATGATGCTGCTGTCCTGCGATCCGTTTCTGGCGCAACTCTCGAAAGGGAATTGGCCCTTCATTTTGCTGTTTATCGGTATTGTTGCCTACAGCGTCTGGCGCTACCTGGGACGCAAGGCGGATGCGGATATACCGTAATAGACAAGGAAATAGTATGAAGTAAAGAGAGCAGGCGCCATCCGCACAGGAGCGCACAAGCCGGCCCGCGACGTCCGTTTCGGCAGCGAGCGAAAATGCGGGTTTTGTCGATAACCGGACGGCGTTGGCCACACCCTGATGGGCGGCCTTACCGGCGCTTCCGCCGCCGTCGTGGTTCTGGGCGCGACCGAACGGACCGCGGCCAATGTCGGGCTGATCAAACTGATGGTGATCAACGACGCGATGGCATCGAACATGACGCGGCATGCCGCCGTCATCGGTCAGGCGCAGGAGAAAAATATCCAACGCTTTTCCCCAAGGCGGAGCGGCAAACCTATGTCGACGCAGTCGCGCAGGCCAATGTGTCGCCCGCGGCCCTTGCCGCGCTCCGAGTGCAAATTACCGGCGCGGCGGCGGCAATGGCGCAACTGGTATGGAACAACGCCGATCCATTTGCGCTGCGCGTCGATGAAACCTTGAATGCGATGGGGGGAGGGCCGGCCGCCGCAATCGCCGGCATCAGGGTCAGACACTCGACCGGCCAGGCGACGACTCAGGCCGAACGCAATTCGATCAAGACCGCAGTATTGGGCGTCAACGGCGGACTCCTGGCCGCATGGATCGGGCAAGCGGCATTGGCATATACCGACTCGACCGGGGTTGCGACCGATCACTACGATGGCGGGGGCAACGGCAATGTCATCCGGTCGACCGCCGGCTTTACGCCGGTGGCCGGCGGCGGCCAAGGAGCGGTCTACGAAATGCGCGAGCGTGAAATCGATATGGCCGAGGGCGATACGGCGGCGATTGTTAATGCGTTGACGCTGCTGTTTAACGCGGCATGATCGTTGTGATTTGATCGCATGCAAAGTAACGTGCATATGTTGACGGACTTGCTTGCGTCCGGCCTGCTGGGGACGGTTCGCGGATGGCGCCAGATGGAGGCCCTCGATCTCGCATTGACGCCCTTGTATGAAGGCTCGGTCGGTATCGCCTATGAGGAGTTTTCCGGTGAAGATTATTACCGGCGGCGCAATTGCAATCGACCCACACCGGCCTGTCGTGGCTAATGATCTAACGGTGGCAATGCAGTGGAGGCGGTTCTTCGATTTTCTTACATGACAGGCTACAATCGGCCAAAACCAGACGCGCGCTTTCATTGTGTAAATCCAAAAAATGGATTGGGAAATCATTCCTTATATATTGTCACGGTATAAGTAGATTGAGGCAGAATTCGCTTTCACATACACTTCACCAATCGCGTGGAATAAAACATTAATGCGTGTTGGATTGCTCGGTGTACAAACGAAGTGAGCACTTTTAAGGAATAATGATGCCGTCAATTAGTATGAAGGATGCGGTGAATACTGCGAAAAATACGTTGAAAGACTTATTCAGTGATGATACGCCGAAGGCACTTGCCTTAGAGGAGATCGAATTGGTATCAATTGATGGTCGTGATTTTTGGGCTGTTACACTTGGGTTTTACCGCACAAAATCGGTTAGTGTGCAAAGTAATGCAATCACTGATTTTTATAAGCCTTCGCCGCAAGTCGAAAATCGGGTCTACAAAACTTTATTCGTGGATGCGAATTCAGGTGATTTTTTCAAGATGGACATTCGGCTCGTGCAATGACGCTGCCGCTAAACGAGCAATTACACACGTTTGTTGCTAGACATAGCAGTAAAGGGATTCTTCTCGATACTAACACTTTGCTTTTGCTTCTCTTTGCACGCTATCAACCAAGTATGATCGGAAAAAAGCGTCTCGAAGAATATACAGAAGAGGATGCACAATTATTAGTTCAGTTCGTTCAACAATTTTGCCGAATTCTTACAACACAACACGTTCTTGCTGAAACCAGTAATTTGGCAAGGCAAATTGTCAAGAATCGACTACATGAAGAGCTGTCTGAGTTATTGCATCCATTGTTTTGTTTGAATCGCCCAGATTCATTTAAACAATGTGCAATTGATGGCGAGAATATCGATAGAGTGTTGTTCGGACGGCTTGGGTTAACGGATTCAGGCCTCGCTTCCATGGTTCAAACGAAGCAGCTGCTTCTCACAGCTGATCTCGACCTGTATGTCGCCGTAGTTTCGAATGGCGGGGATGCTATCAACTTCAATCACATGAGAGAAGCAGCAGGATTGTTGTGACGTCCTGCGGTAAATTGCAAACAATGCACATTGGGTTGAATAACTGAATCGGGTCGGATGCAGGGCCGTAGGGCGCATCGCGATGCGCCGGATGGTTACCGCCTCCCTGCGCCACGCCCTCAAGTTTACCGACCAATTCGCAATCTGAAAAACAGGCTACGCCTGCTTGGTCGGGTGCATTAAAAAATCCGGGCATCGCGATGCGGCCTACGAATTGCGTTGAGCCCAGTCGACCAGCAAAACGGGGTCAGGTCTTGCAATCACGCATATGTTGGATTGCAAGACCTGACCCCGTTCTCGCTACGTTTCTTTCAACACTACTTATTCGGCCGTGGGAAACCGTATCATGGCCTTGATTTCCTCGAAAACAAGCCTCTCTTGCGTCTTGTATGCCGGACCATCGTATTTGTTCCTCTCAGCGCTTTCCAGCCTGCCCCCCTTCCAGCTATCGCTATGTGCAGAATCAGGCACCGCGCCAAATACTAATTTGGAAAGTTCCAGAAAGTCGTCCACCATTTCCCGAGCGGAAGTCGCAGCTTGAGGAAAATAAGAACTTTTATTGACGAACGATTCGACCAACTCGGTGGCCGTTTCGTAAATAGATCTTAGCGCCTTGATTTGCATTTTGGCGATGTCCCGTTCTTGCGCGATTCGCGTCTCGTCTCGAGCAATAAGTGATAG
>CAMLDH010000122.1 GCA_946478765.1 uncultured Oxalobacteraceae bacterium
TGAAGGTGAAGAGCCCGGATTCGACGTGCGGCACAGGATGATTGCGCTGCGGTCTTTCCATTCCAGATACGGCGCGACCGAATCGAAACCCATGTACGGATTGACCGTGACCGCATCGGCGCCGTAGCGCTCATACGCTTCGCGCGCATATTGCTCTGCGGTCGCGCCGATGTCGCCGCGCTTGGCATCGAGCACCAGTGGAATATGCGGGTAGCGTGCCCGCAGATAGGCGCAGATGGCTTCCAGTTGATCTTCGGCCCGCAATGCGGCGAAGTACGCGATCTGCGGCTTGAACGCGCACGCGGTATCGGCCGTCGCGTCAATGATCGCCTTGCAGAAGGCAAAGATCGCATCGGGCTGGCCTTGCAAATGCTGCGGGAACTTCGCGATGTCGGGGTCGAGGCCCACGCACAGCAAGGAATTGTTTGCGGCCCACGCAGCAGATAATTTATTGATGAAAGACATACTGTGATCCGGTGTTTCAAACCTGCGCATTATAACGTGCCATGCTATCGTGCCGAGATGACCTCGCTTACCCGCAAAGACTGGATTCTCCTGGTACTCCTGACGTTGTTCTGGGGCGTCAACTGGCCGATCATGAAAATCGGCGTGCGCGAATTCCCGCCGATGACATTTCGCACGCTGTGCATGTTGCTGGGCTTGCCGGCTATCTGGATCGCTGCCCGCATGCAAAACGCATCGCTGCGCATTCCCCCCGGCCAGATCAAGACCTTGATCCGCTTGACCATTCCGAATATGTTGCTGTGGCATGTGCTGGTGATCCTCGGCGTCAAAATGCTGTCGTCCGGCCGCGCCGCGATCCTCGGCTACACGATGCCGGTATGGGCGGTATTGTGCGGGCTCATTTTTTTCGGCGAACGCGTGACCCGCATTGCATGGCTCGGCGTCGGGTGCGCGCTGACCGGCGCTCTACTGCTGCTGTCGAGCGAATTTTCGGCGTTGAGCGGTCAGCCGCTGGGCAGCATGCTGGTGCTGGCCGCCGCCGCCGGGTGGGGTTACGGCACTGTCATCATGAAGCGCACGCAGATCGACATGCCGACCATCTCGCTCACGTTCTGGATGCTGGCGTTGACGACGCTGACGATGGCGCTTGCATCGAGCGTGTTTGAAAGCGCGGACTGGCGCATGCCCGATGCGACAGAATGGAACGCGATCCTGTACAACGCGATCATCGTGTTCGGCTTTGCGCATGTGGTGTGGTTCCAGCTGGCGCGCACATTGCCGCCGATTGCGTCGAGCTTGTCGGTGATGATGATCCCGGTGGTCGGCGTGTTTTCCGGTGCATGGATGCTCAATGAAACACCGCATTGGCAGGATTACGGCGCGATGCTGTTGATCCTGGCGGCAATGAGTACCGTGCTGTTGAAACCGGGTACTTCTGGCCGCAGATAAGGCATTAAGCAATATCTATGTTACCGTGCCCATCCAATTTCTTTCTTGAGGAAACCACAATGAAACAATGGCTGAAATGGATCGCGATCGCGTTCTTTGCATTGAACTTGAGCGCATGCGGCTACAACGAGTTCCAGACCAAGGATGAGCAAATCAAGGCGGCATGGGGCGAAGTGGTGAACCAGTATCAGCGCCGCGCCGACTTGATCCCGAACTTGGTCAATACCGTCAAAGGTTATGCTGCTCACGAGAAAGACACGCTGGAAGCGGTGATCCGCGCCCGCGCCGCCGCGACCAGTTTTCAGATCACGCCGGAAGTGCTGAACAATCCGGCAGCGTTTCAAAAGTTCCAGCAGGTGCAAGGCCAGTTGTCGTCGGCACTGTCGCGGCTGATGGCCGTATCCGAGCGCTATCCGGACTTGAAAGCCAATGCCAACTTCCGTGACCTGCAATCGCAACTCGAAGGCACTGAAAACCGCATCACCGTCGCCCGCCAACGCTATATCGTGGCAGTGCAGGATTACAACGTACTGGCGCGCAGCTTCCCGACCAACTTGACCGCGAAGGCGTTTAATTACGAGGTGAAACCCTCGTTTACGGTCGAAAATGAAAAGGCGATTTCGACTGCGCCTACCGTCAATTTCGGCAAATGATTTTTCGCCCATCCAACTGAAAAATGGCCATCCTCCGCAGCCTGCTCGGTCTCGCGTTTGCGCTGCTGCTGACAGCAGCCAACGCCCAAAACTTTGCTGCAATCCCGCCGCTCACGTCGCACGTGACCGATGTGGCGGGCATGCTGAATCCGGGCCAGCGCACCGCGTTGGAAAATGTGCTGAAGGAGTACGAAACCCGCACCGGCAGCCAGATTGCGATCTTGCTGGTGAATAGCACCGAACCGGAAGCGATCGAGCAATACAGCATCCGCGTGGCGGATGCATGGAAACTGGGACGCAAAGGTGTCGACGACGGCGTGATTCTGGTCGTCGCCAAAGACAATCCGAAAGCGTTGCGGCGCCTGCGCATCGAAGCCGGACGCGGCGTGCAAGGCGTGCTGACCGATGCGCAATCGAAACGCGTTCTGCAGGATGTGATCGCGCCGCATTTCCGCCAGAACGATTATTACGGCGGGTTGGTGGCCGGCGTAGCCGCGATCACCAGCGTGCTGGACAAGGAAAAATTTCCCGCACCGGCCGGGCAAAGCGCCGCCCAGGCAGACGAATCCGATATCGGAAATCTGCTCCCCATCCTGTTCATCGCGCTGGTCATCATCGGCGGCATCCTGTCGCGCACCCGAGGCTCACGCCGCGCGCTCAGCAGCAATGGGTGGGGCAGAACGGCCGGCATCATCCTCGGCAGCGGGATTGGCGGCAGGATCGGTCGTGGCGGCTGGGGTGGTGGCGGGTTTGGCGGCGGCAGTTCCGGCGGCGGATTTTCAGGCAGTGGCGGCGGCTTTGACGGCGGCGGCGCCTCGGGAGATTGGTAATGAACAAAATTTCCCGCGCACTGCGGCATTTATTCACGACCACCGCTGCCGGCCGGCGCACCTTCCCTGCGCCTACCTTGAAAGCAATTCAGGCAACGATTGCGATTGGGGAAAAAGTGCACCGCGCGGAAGTGCGCATGGTTATCGAACCGGCGCTGCCCATCCATGACGTGCTGGGCGGGACGTCGTCACGCGAGCGCGCGCGTGAGTTGTTCACCCACTACCGCATTTGGGACACCGAAGAAAATTGCGGCATTCTGATTTATATCAATCTGGCCGACCACAAGGTTGAAATCATCGCCGATCGCACCGTGGGCCGCGTGCTCAGTGCAGCCGATTGGCACGCGGTCTGCAAGACGATGACGCAAGGATTTGCACGTGGCGAATATCACGACAGCGTGGTCGCCGGGCTCAAGCAACTGAATGATTTGCTCGCCACCCATTTCCCATCGAATGGATCGTCGTCCAATGAATTGTCGAACCGGCCGCTGATACTCTGACTGGCCCGATTGACTCCTGCTTGGCAAAATCAGGCAGGAGCGGACCATGCCCCCGAAAACACCAAGGCCACAAGGTGTAATTTATTGACGCCTACGAATTGTGCCTTACGGCCTTTAATGAGAATTCGTAAAGAACAGCGAGCTCGTGCCGCAACCGCCACACTCGCGATAAAAGTTCGGGCCATCCTTGCGAATGCGTTCTTTGTGATCCGCCTGCCCGCAGCCAAGCTTCAGCGGCGTATTGCCGTCACAGTCTCCGCATTTAAAATAGTAGCCAAATTTTCCGTATTGAATAGATAGATTCGCGTTACCGCAAGATCGACATTTCGGCTGCGCGGAATCTAACATTTTCGCCGTTGATGCGGAGGCTTTTGGTTTTGTCGGTGCAGCCGGCGGAGGATTGTTCTCCAGCCGGAATTTGGCAGCGTAATCAATCGTGATTGGCTTGTGTAGGGCAATGAGTTTTTGAGCTATTTCGCCGATGGAATCCGAAACCGCAGTTCTGACCAAACCGCTCACCATGCTGAGAAGCGACCCACTATCGAGTGACTTTTCCAATGCGGTCATAAACTGATCCGCCTTCACCACTTTGGACGAATCAAAACGCTTGGGGCGATCAATGCGAGCGTGTGGAGCGACGAGCACCAACGATTCGGTATGCGGCTCCGGTAGACCGGCAAATGTCACCGCCTTGCGAAGTACTGCCGCGTGACGCTCGTTTTGTTCGAGCGGCGACGGCATGCCCTCAAAGGTCTTTTTCCAATCATTCCACCGCAGGAACTCACCCGCATCGGTGATTTTCAATCCATGCGAAAAATGCTTGGTCTCCAGCACATAGAAGCGGTAGGTGCGATGAATCAGAAGATGGTCGATCTGCGCGACACGTCCATCGCCAAGCTCAAGTCGCAAGTCGTGAATGACCGCCATATTCTTGGAATCCTTGAGATGGAAGTCGATGAGATACGCGGACTCTTGTTCGCCTTTGATGCCGGCTCGCATTGCACGTATCTCGCGTTCAATGAGCGACTTTTTATCGGCGTCGGCTATCGATAATAAATTTTCAAGGGTGGCTAAAGCGCCTTCTTTGTTATCCGCCTCTTTACAGATCATGCCAAATTGCCCTTCCAATTATCTTGCTCTATTCGGTGCGTTGATTCCGCAATGTGATCCTCCACCGCATATCTTCGGCTACGTTTCATCCCGACCAAAACCAAAAATACAGGTTTGTTGAAAGCGGGCGTTCAACGTTTGAGTCAAGTAGACCAGGTAGGATGGGCACGGCTTTTGTGCCCACGCGGTTATCTGTCAATATGAGGGCATTAAAATAGAATTGATGCTGCCCGCGTGGGCACAAAAGCCGTGCCCACCCTACCTGGCTTGTTAGATTATTTTTTGCTCAATGTCTTTAAGCAGATCAATTATTTCAGCCATACCCATGAACGTTCCAAAACATTCTGTGCCATATAGCACATTACTCTTTCCTTTCTGAGTATGGTCGATTGTGTTACCGCGCCAACTAGCTGGCCTCGTAGGTTCGTGATCGAAAAAATTAAACGTGTTTCGGTGAGAGCTAGCGTTTCGAACGTGGCGAAAGAACTCGAACTCAGGCGATTGATCGTTTTGATCTTTCACAGATTCGTAGGCAGTGTTCGCGAGCATCGTGCAGCATGATTTGAAATACCAAGCTTGTGATATATGACCTTGCTGGGCTAGCTGATAGACATCATATGGTTTGAAATGGCGTCCTTTCAACAAAATGCCCTCGACTGCAATGTACTGATTTTCCGACAACCCCATAGGGTTGTTGTCGTTGAAGATTGACAGTGACGAAGCCAGTGACACCATATAGCTAGTTACCATGTGGTAGAACGGCTTGCCCGGTTCGAATGGCACGTAGTCGACGATTTTGGGGCTCGATGTCATAAGTAATCTAACGTTGAAATGACAGGCGCAAGGCGTCCGTGTCGATTGGCAAGTTAAATTGGAGAACCGTCAAAGAAGCCATGAGGATATCCAACCAAAAATCATTGCAATGAAAATAGACGCTACTGAAGCCGCTTGCCACCTTTGAAGCTTAACTGGCAGATCTAATTTGCGAAGTTTGAAAATGGCGGCCAAAGTTCCTATGCCAAAATATGTTGTGATGCTCGGCCAGAATGAAGCAGGGAAAAAATAGACACAAAGAATCAAAGCGGGTATCGCGACCAAATGTAATTTCCGCAAGGACGATAATCCGTTTAAAAGACGGCCTTGAATCGACTCATCAACCCCACGAAGTGAGCGTTCCGAAATTGCTCCGGCAAACAAAAATCCCGCTATGATGAATCCAACAGGAATTATTTGAGCTAACGGCATAGGTTTGATTTAACGTGAAAGATAACCAACTGCCGGAAGCAGCCTGTGTTGATCGTCATGTTAAACATTCGCGGATTCAGTAGGAAATGCATAACCACATTTGGGGCAAAAATTAGCCGTCGGGTCCACCATATGTCCATTCGGGCACTTATGAGGGCGAAATAAATGGGGTGCCCGTATCGCGGAATAAAGGACCGAGAATGCTGCGCCGTAAAAAACCATCCAGTGCCCTGAAAAGCCACGGACTATAGAAGGATCGTTTCCTCCCGTAGACTTGGGACTATTGGCCGAAAAAAACATAAAAATGATGAAGTTGATGATGGCATACGCGAATAACGCGTACATCGCTTTTCGCATCCAATTAGGGCATCCTGAAAGAGCGACTTTCCAGAAATCCTTTTGACTGGTGTATTTAGTTGTCCGAATCGATACCAAGACGGTCGGTATCCACACAATAAAAATCCCCGCGTGCAGACTCCATACGATCTGACCACCTGGCAATGTAACTCCGGCCAATGCCAATGCATGAGCAATAATACTTAGCACTAATCCAGCACCGGCAAGGAGCATGAAAGGATACAGGATGATATTCATACACTTTTCTTAGATATGTTTAACGCAGCGTTAACCGGCGCGCTTGCGCGTCAGTGTTGAAATCCGAGTTATCCACGTCTCAGCCGCTCCTTTTAAGTTTGGCACAAAAAGTACCTTTGTCACAAACAGCAAATTTCTCAAACGCGCGTTGCCAATTGGCCAAGGTCTCTGCTTGAAGTGGCACTACAGTCGACGTCGCTGTTGCACGAATCTCTCTGCTTAGTAAGTAGTTGTAGTCTTTGGTATGAACGGCCACATAGTAACCATGAAAGGCTATTGAGGACGTCTCTTCAGTAGATCCGCACCCCATTACAACTGCACTTGTGCTGTCTTGAGCCACAATGAATTGCGGAGGATCGACCGGTCGTTTGAAAAAATTCTTAGGGCAAGTTTGGGACAATTGTGCGCTCATTATTTCGATTGCCGGTGCATTACCTGGCAGTATCAACAAGGACATAGTCTCAATCCAGTTTGAGGTTGTTTGTCCTTTTGGAATCCAGAACGCCTTAAACCAGGCATTGTCTGGCCCAATTTTCTGTCCGGCGGCTTCTGCTGGATAATCAGAAGGGATTGGAATGTAATAGTCATGACGACCAACCGTGATTAGACCCCATTGTGTAACACCTGAAGGAAGGGATTGCTCTGCAATGCCGGACTGCGTAGTTATCAAAGCAAGAAGTGCTAAACACGCAGCTACTTTGGATGTCGAATTTGTCATGGCTAAATTGAGTATTTTTGTATGGATAACTGAATATTTAACAGGCTTGGCCTGTCCGTTATGCCCAGCGGCGAGCCGTTATGCACGGACGCGGACCGGCCGCAAAGCCGCAAGGGGCATTGCGCTCAGGAGCTCGGTCAATTTAACTGGAAACATAAAAACCCGGGAAAGACGAACACCTCTGGCACCAGCCCATATAGCGCCTAGTGTGGGCGAAGATTGCATTATCGGCAATCAATGGACAACCTGAGAAACACGAATGGCAGCTAACGGCGATATTGTCGAACGGCAGCTTCTGGCCGACAACCGCCATCCGAAACCGCCCCCTTTGAATAACGCACACCACAACCCCCCACCATCAAATAGCAAACAACAACCAAACAAACACTACCTGCCATCCGCCGCCCGCAACTTCGCAATACGCTCCCCGTCGCTCGGATGCGAGCTGAAATAATCCGCCGGTGCCTTGCGCTTGGCACGATCACTGGACGGTGCGTTGCGCGTGTCATCCTGCTCTTGCGCGTCATCTTCATCGTCTTCCGCCTCGTCGTCCGGTGTGCTGCAATCTTCTTTGGCGGCAGCGTGTTCGGCGCCCATTTTTTCAAACAGCGCCGCCATCGGCGACAGCGGCACACCGTTCGCATGCATCATGTCGATCGCGTACTGGTCCGCTTCCCGCTCAAAGTCGCGCGAATATTTCTGATCGAGGAAGAAAGTCGGAATCGCCGCCAGCACGCTGGATACATCGCCGACCCCCAGGTTGAGCACCACGCCGACGCCAAGCGCCTGCAGTAAATGGCGCAGCGAATGGCGGCGTTGCAGATGCCCCAGCTCATGCGCAAGTACGCCCAGCACTGCCTGATCGTTCTTTGCCAGCAGCACCAGTTGGTCGGTCATCACGATCACGCCGTTCGGCAGCGCGAATGCGTTGGGGCCGATGCGGCTGTTGCGGAACTCAATGCGGTAAACCGTTTTCTCGCCGCGCGGCTGCTTCAATTCGGAAAACAAGCGCGACAGGCGCGCCCGGTCCACCGGATCGAGCTTCGACGGCATCATGTAGTGCGCATCCACCGTCGTCATTCCCTGATCGCCGATTTTCTTCTCGATCGATGCCGGCAGATGCTGCGCAATCCGGTCCGCGGCCCACGGCACGCCCCACTGGTACGCCGACACCAGCAACGCAAGCAAACTGATGAGCGCGAGTAGCGACAACGGCCAGTTCTGCTGCCAGCGCACGACCCATGGATCGCGATACCGGTTTTTTGCAAGCATCTTGTCCAGCTGCGCATCGCTGACTTCGATAAAGCCGCCATCCGGAAAACGCAGGATGCGCGGCGCATACTGCAGGCGCTCCGAGATATCGAGCTGCGACAGGCGCAGCGTGCGGTGCACGCCGGGGCCGCGCATCGCGACCACGCGCTTGTGGATGATCACGGTTACCGCGTGCCGGCGGGTAGTAAGGCCGTCGAAATAAATGGCATCTATCATAGGGCGATATCGATATCGAACAAGTCGCCTGCCTCTTGACCGATCGCGCCGGCATTGTCGGCAGTGTGGTCAGCCAGGAATTCTTCCAGATTCCCGTCCGGGATCAAGGTCATGCTCTCGACGCGATATTTGATCAGGCGTATCACGGCGAAGGGTTTATAGAGGCCGAAAGTCAGGGTAATGAGTATCAGGTTCGTGGCATGAATCCACATCAGCTTGCGCGCCCGGACCGTGCTCTCGAATTTATGCGCGCCCATCTCGGTCTGGTTCCACACCAGGTTCTGGATGCGGCTTTCCAGATACGGACGGACGAACAGGTAGAAAGCATAAGCGCTCAACACGCCGTACAGCAATGCGAACAACCAGCCAAACACGGTCGATTGCAGAAACGCGAATACCCTTGCGGTCACAAAGCCGAATATCCCGGCTGGAATCGAACCCAGGAAGAAGAAGCCGACCGCCTTGCCATAGGTCTTGAAAAATTCGCCGGCACGCGCATGAAAGAAAAATGGGGTTTGTCCGAAATAGGCATTGTCGTGCTGATAGCGCTTCAACAAAAAATGCGCCAACGGGATGGTCCCGGCCAATGCCAGTAGCGGCAGAATCGCCGTCAACAGAATGACGCCCAGGCCCGGACGCTGCGCATATGACGTGGCGATGCTCCACACGAAAAACCCGGTGACGGCCAGCATGATCGGAAACAGGATCAGCATGCGATACGCGCCCGCCACCGTTCCGCCAAAATGAAAACGCAGGCCGCGATAACTCGAATTGATCATCTTGAAGCGAAACGAGCGCGCCAGGAGCCAAGGCATGATGCCGGCCAGGGTCAACGCGATTGCGATGGTGGCAGTGGTCGATAGGTCGTATGAAATCTTGTAGGCACCCAGCAGGATCAACGCCAGCAAGCGCCCTTTCAGGATTGATTTCGGGTTGCCGTGATAATCGAAAATCGCGCCGGCCACCCGCGTATTGCGATAAAAATACTGCAGCCGCCGCACCTTGGCCCATGCGGAGTAAATCCCGAGCGTCAGGATCGTCAACAGTAAATTCACGACCCAGATGCGGAAGTATTCCGCGCCGGTGCCGGTGAATTCGAAACGTTGCGGCCCGATCACCTGCGCGCCGTCCGGCGTCGCGGACCGCGCGTGCGGCGTCGTCTGCGACACAGACGGTCCCGCGGCCGCCGGTTCCCGCGGCTGC
>CAMLDH010000123.1 GCA_946478765.1 uncultured Oxalobacteraceae bacterium
CAAATTGAAAGGATCGTAGGATGGGTAGAGCGCAGCGAAACCCATCAATCGACGGTAGCCCTGACGCTGATGGGTTTCGCTGCGCTCTACCCATCCTACGGAGCTATGGAGCAACATGAAAATTGAAGGTTGGCGGACTACTAGGTCCCTCTGTCCACAACATGATAGAAAAAAACATGAAAATCGCATTCCTGGCCGATCCACTCGATAGCTTCAAGATTTATAAAGACACGACCTACGCAATGATGGCCGAAGCTGCCCGTCGCGGCCATGCGGTGTATGCGTTCGAGCAAAACGACTTGGCGTTCGAAGGCGGCGTCGTCATTGCGAATGTCGCCCGCATCACGCTGACCGGCGACCCGCAACAGTGGTACCGCGCAGAAACGCCGACATCGATGGCGCTGTCGCAATTCGACGCGATCCTGCTGCGCAAGGACCCGCCGTTCGACATGGAATATATCTACACCACGTATCTGCTGGAACTGGCGGAAGCGCAAGGCGTGCGCGTCTTCAACAAGCCGGGCGCGGTGCGCGATCACAACGAAAAACTCGCGATTGCGCAGTTTCCCCAATTCATTGCGCCGACCCTGGTGACGCGCGACGAAAAGCGTTTGCGCGCCTTCCATGACCAGCATAAAGACGTCATCTTCAAGCCGCTCGACGGCATGGGCGGCATCGGCATTTTTCGCGTCAAGGAAGAGGGATTGAATCTCGGCGCCATTATCGAGACCCTCACCGAAAATGGCCGGCGCACAATCATGGCGCAACGCTTCATTCCGGAAATCGTGAAAGGCGACAAACGCATTTTGCTGATCGGCGGTCAAGTCGTGCCATTTTGCCTGGCGCGCATACCGCAGGGTAGCGAAGTGCGCGGCAACCTGGCGGCCGGCGGTGTCGGCGTCGCGCAACCGATATCCGAACGGGATCGCGAAATTGCGCAGGGCTTGGCGCCCATTCTTTCGGGGCGCGGCCTGTTGCTGGTAGGATTGGATGTAATAGGTGACTACATGACGGAAATCAACATCACCAGTCCGACCTGTTTCCAGGAAATTACGCAGCAGACGGGCTTTAAGGTTGCCGAAATGTTCATCGACGCATTAGAAAAAGCGATGTGAGCCGTTAAAATACCGCGTGGAGTAAGCCACACTTTTCCATCCGGAATAAGGGGGCCGGGTTGTTTTCCGGGATGCCCCCATTTTTTGATAAATAGCCATGGTTGGTATCCTCCTTTTGACGCATGCACCCCTAGGTCAAGCCTTTATCGAGGCCGCGTCCCACGTATTTCGCGGCCGTCCCGAGCGGATTGAAGCGATCGACGTCTGGGCGGATCAGGACACGACGGAAGTCAAGGCGTTGGCGCAGCAAGCAATCACCCGCCTCGACAATGGCAGCGGCGTATTGGTCATCACCGATGTAATGGGCGGGACCCCATCCAATTGCACGCTGGCGCTATCGCAACCGGGACATGTGGAAATTATCGCCGGCATCAGTCTGCCAATGCTGTTGCGTGCGATCACGTATCGCAACGATACGATCGACATCGTGGTCGAGATGGCGTTGGCCGGTGGACAAGGCGGTGCCGTCCGCGTGGATAATCGGGTTCGCCTTTCCCCAAATTGATAACAATGCGGGATCGAGCCAGCGACCGCCGAGGCGATACTGGACTCTGCCCCCCAACCAATACAAATATATGATCGAACAAGAAATCGAAATCATCAATAAGCTGGGCTTGCATGCACGGGCTTCCGCCAAATTGACGCAACTCGCGGCCAAATACCAAAGCGAAGTCTGGATGACCCGCAACAAGCGGCGCGTGAATGCGAAATCGATCATGGGCGTCATGATGCTGGCCGCGGGCAAGGGCTCGAAAGTGACGCTGGAGACCGACGGTCCAGACGAAAGAGAGTGCTTTGACGCTCTCACGCAACTGATACAAAATAAGTTTGGCGAAGGTGAATAGGCAATTAAGCAGAGGCATTGCCGGAGCGCGCTTTTCGACGAATTTATAGAAGGGATTTGATGGCATCTTTTACGCTACACGGGATACCGGTTTCGCGCGGTATCGCCATTGGCCGCGCGCACCTGCTCGCGCCGGCGGCCCTTGATGTCAAGCATTACCTGATCCCGGAAGAGCAAGTCGAGGCCGAGGTGCAGCGTTTGCAAAACGCCATTGCGGCAGTGCATAAAGAGTTGCAGGCGATCTGGAACGATTTGCCCAAGGATTCGCCGGCTGAGCTCGGTGCGTTCATCGACGTGCACGCGCTGATTCTGTCGGACCCGACGATTTCCGAAGTGCCGCTCGATATCATTCGCACCCGTTTTTACAACGCGGAATGGGCATTGGTCACGCAGATCGATGAGTTGTCGGCCCAGTTCGATGAAATCGGCGACGCGTATCTGCGCGAGCGCAAGGCCGATATCCAGCAAGTCGGCGAACGGGTGCTGAAGGTATTGACCGGCAGCGCCATGACGCTGCCGAAGGCGGCCGGCGCAGGCGAATCGACCGCCCAGATGATCGTGGTGGCACACGACATTTCACCGGCCGACATGCTGCAGTTCAGGGACCGCGCGTTCAACGGGTTTATCACCGATCTGGGCGGACAGAATTCGCATACCGCCATCGTGGCGCGCAGCCTCGACATCCCGGCCGCGGTCGGCATGTTCAACGCCTCGGCATTGATTGCGCAGGACGACTGGCTCATCATCGACGGCGATGCCGGTGTCGTGATCGTCGATCCTGCGCCGAACGTGCTGGAGCAATACCGTGAGCGGCAAGCGCGCTTGCTGCGTGACCGCAAGAAACTCGGCAAGCTCAGGAAGACCCCGGCCATTACGCGCGACGGCACGGAAATCACCTTGCTCGCCAATATCGAATTCCCGGACGACTGCGTGGCCGCGATGGAGGCGGGCGCCAACGGCGTCGGCCTGTTCCGCTCCGAATTCCTGTTCATGGGACGCACCGGTTACGTCAACAAGCTGCCGTCCGAAGACGAACAATTCGAGTCCTATCGCAAGGCGGTGGTCGCCATGAAAGGCCGGCCGGTGACGATACGCACGCTCGATATCGGCGCCGACAAGCCGCTCGATACGGCCGAGCAGACGGCGTTGAATCCGGCGCTCGGATTGCGCGCCATTCGCTATTGTCTGGCCGAGCCGCAGATGTTCCTGGTGCAATTGCGCGCGATTTTGCGGGCGTCGGCCTACGGTCCCATCAAGTTGCTGATCCCGATGCTCGCGCATGCGTTCGAAATCGACCAGTCGCTGGCGATGATCGAGCAGGCGAAGGAGCAATTGCGCGATGCCAACAAGAAGTTCGACCCGCTGATTCCGGTCGGCGCGATGATCGAAATTCCGGCTGCGGCATTGACGCTGCCGATGTTCGTCAAGCGCATGGATTTTTTGTCGATCGGCACCAATGACCTGATTCAATACACGCTGGCAATCGATCGCGTCGACCATGAAGTCGCGCATCTGTACAACCCCTTGCATCCGGCCATTTTGTATCTGCTGTCGAATACCATCGCGATCGGCGCCAAGGCCGGCATCCCGGTGTCGGTATGCGGTGAAATGGCGGGCGACACCAGGTTGACGCGGCTGTTGCTCGGCATGGGTTTGCGGGAATTCTCGATGCATCCGACACAACTGCTCGCGGTGAAACAGGAAATCCTGAACAGCGACCTGACGTTGTTGATGCCGCAAATGAAAAAAGTCATGCGCACTTTCGAGCCGGCGGCGATTGCGGAAGCGGTGGAGCAGTTGCGGCTGGTTTGACGGCCGCGCCCGACTTCGCTATTCTTGCGTTACTGCGCCGATTTGACCGGTTGTTTTGCAACCTCAGCTTGCGGGCGCATGGGGATACCCGCATAAATACGGCTAAAGCGAGCTTGAAAGCAAGCCCACTACTTAGCCCGACGAGCGATTCGCTTTCGGGCTTTTTTGTTTTCGTGTCCTGGGGGCCGCATGTTCAGACGCGCAGCCGCGCGCCGGATCACGCGCTCCTCAACTGATGAGCTATATGAAATCTCTCGGAATCGTGTCACCGCAGGCGATGTATTTTTCCGCGCCGCTTGCCTTGCAGAGCGGCGCCTCCCTGTGCGGCTACACGCTGGTGTATGAAACCTACGGCGCCTTGAACGCCGACCACTCGAATGCGGTATTGGTGTGCCACGCGCTGAACGCGTCGCACCATGTCGCCGGCGAATATGCGGACGATAACGACGGGAAGAAAAGCCTCGGCTGGTGGGACAACATGGTGGGACCAGGCAAGCCGCTCGACACCGACAAGTTTTTTGTCATCGGCGTCAATAATCCAGGATCGTGTTTCGGGTCCACCGGTCCGATGCACATCGACCCGGCAACCGGCAAACCGTACGGCGCGAATTTTCCGGTGGTCACGGTCGAGGATTGGGTCCACGCGCAGGCACGCCTGGCCGATGCGCTCGGCATCCGCCAGTTTGCGGCAGTGATGGGCGGCTCGCTCGGCGGCATGCAGGCGCTGGCGTGGAGCATCATGTATCCGGCGCGAATCCGCCATTGCGTGGTCATCGCCTCCACGCCGAAACTGTCGGCGCAAAACATCGCGTTCAACGATGTGGCGCGCCAGGCGATTCTGGCCGATCCGGATTTTCACGGCGGCGACTTTTACGCGCACGGCGTGGTGCCTAAAAACGGCTTGCGCGTGGCGCGCATGGTGGGTCACATTACCTATCTGTCGGACGACGACATGGCGGAAAAATTCGGCCGCGAACTGCGCAACGGCAAATATCAATTCGACTTCGGCGTCGATTTTGAAATCGAATCGTATTTGCGCTATCAAGGCGACAAGTTCTCCGAATACTTCGACGCCAATACCTACCTGCTGATCACCAAGGCGCTCGATTACTTCGATCCGGCACGCGAATTCGACGGCGATTTGACCAAGGCGCTGGCCAACACGCAAGCGCAATTCCTGCTGGCGTCGTTTACCACCGACTGGCGTTTTTCGCCGGAGCGCAGCCGCGAAATCGTGCAGGCGCTGGTCAACAACAAGCGCAAGGTCACCTATGCCGAAATCGATGCGCCGCACGGGCATGACGCGTTCCTGCTGGAAGACCCGCGCTATCTGAATGTGGTGCGCTCCTACTACGGCCGCGTATGGCAGGAAATTGAAAATGGCGAATTTAACGACAAGGCATGCGCATGAATTTCAATGAACTGAGCCGTCTGCGCGCCGACCTCGCCTTCATCGCCCATTGGGTGCGCCCGCAATCGCATGTGCTCGATCTCGGCTGCGGCGACGGCGTGATGCTCGACTATCTGCAATCCGATAAGCGCTGCATCGGTTACGGCATCGAGATCGACGACGACAAGATCCCGGTCTGCGTCGGCCGCGGCGTGCAGGTGATCCAGCAGGATCTGGAAGCCGGCCTGGCGATCTTCGCCGATGCCGCGTTCGACACGGTGCTGTGCTTGTCGGCGCTGCAGATGATGAAAAACGTCGAAGGCATCCTGCGCGATATCGCACGCGTCGGGCGCGAAGCGATCGTGTCGTTTCCGAATTTCGCGTACTGGCCGCATCGTGTCGCGTTGCTGCGCGGCCGGATGCCGGTGTCGAAGAGTCTGCCGTATGAATGGTATGACACACCCAACCTGCGCTGCGCGACGATTAGTGATTTCGAGGAACTTGCGAACCAGGTCGGACTCGAAGTGCTCGAATGTGTCGCATTGAAAGAGGGCAAACCGGTCACGTTCTTGCCGAACTGGCGCGGGAGCCTTGCGGTGTTCCGGCTCAAGAAAAAATAGACTTACCGTGTTAACAATGGGCTTCCCGCCTGCGCGGGAATGACAAACTTGATGTCGACATCTGCTGCAATAAGCTGGCACAACTACCTGAACCGCCGCATGGCCATCGTGATGGTTCTGGGCTTCAGTTCAGGGCTGCCGCTCTTCATCCTTTTGAACCTGTTGCAGGCGTGGCTCGCCAAGTCGGGGTTGAATGTGAAAGCGCTCGGCCTGTTTGCGCTTGTGATGTTTCCCTATACGTGGAAGTTCATCTGGTCGCCATTGATGGACCGCTTCAGCTTCGGCTCGCTGGGCCGGCGTCGAGGCTGGATGGCGCTGACGCAGCTGGCGCTTTTTCTTGCCATCGGCGCAATGGGCATGCTCGACCCGCTGACCCAGGTGCCGTTAATTGCGCTTGCCGCGTCGGCCGTCGCATTTTTATCGGCCAGCCAGGATGTCGTCATCGATGCATACAGCCGCGAGATATTGGCTGACAATGAACAAGGCCTGGGCGCGGCCCTCAAGGTCAACGCGTACAAGGTGGCGGGGATGGTGCCCGGTGCGCTATCGCTGATTCTGGCCGACTTGATGGCGTGGCAGGCAGTATTCTGGATCACGGCCGCATTCATGTTGCCGGGTCTGATTTGCACCTTGCTGATCCGGGAGCCGCAGGTGTATGGCACGCCGCCCAGGAGCCTGCGCGAAGCTGTGGTGCTGCCGTTTCGCGAATTTGTGGCGCGCGACGGCTGGAAGGGCGCGCTCATGGTGCTCGGCTTCATCTTCCTGTACAAATTGGGCGACAGCATGGCGACCGCGCTGGCCACCAAGTTTTATATCGACCTCGGCTTCAGCATGACGCAGATAGGCGTTATCGCGAAGACCACCGGCTTCTGGGCCAGCATCGCGGGCGGCATCGTCGGCGGCGTATGGATGGTCAAACTCGGCATCAATCGCGGGCTGTGGATTTTCGGTGTGGTGCAGGCGGTCGCCATTCTCGGTTTCGCATGGCTGGCGCAGGCCGGGGCGAATACGGTATTGCTGGCCGCCGTGATCGGCTTCGAGGCGTTCGGCGTCGGGCTGGGTACTGCCGCATTCGTCGCCTATATCGCCAAGACCACCGACCCGCGCTACACCGCAACCCAATTTGCGTTATTTACCAGCCTGGCTGCCGTGCCGCGCACGTTCATCAATTCATCGGTCGGGTTTATCGTCGCCGAAATCGGCTGGCTGTCATTTTTCTTTTTATGTTTCGCGCTGGCGCTGCCCGGCATGTCGATGCTGCCGAAAATCGCGCCGTGGAAAGAAAAATAAGTCAAGCATGCGCGTAATCGATGGTCAACGGCGCGTGATCCGAAAACCGCTCGTCCTTGTAAATCGATGCCGCTGTCGCTTTCGCTGCGATGCCCGGCGTCGCCACGTGATAATCGATGCGCCACCCGACGTTTTTCGCCCATGCCTGGCCGCGGTTGCTCCACCACGTATATTGCTCGGCGCGCGTATCAATGCGGCGGAACACATCGACCAGTTCCAGCTCATCGAACACGCGCGACAGCCATGCGCGCTCTTGCGGCAGGAAGCCGGAATTCTTCTGATTGCTTTTCCAGTTCTTGAGGTCGATTTCCTTGTGCGCGATGTTCCAGTCGCCGCAGATGACGACTTCACGTCCGTTTGCTTTCAGCGCTGCCAGATGCGGCAGGAATACTTCCATGAAGCGGAATTTCGCGAGCTGCCTTTCTTCGCTTGACGAGCCGGACGGACAATAGACGGAGATCACGCTGAGATTGCCGAAATCGCATTGCGCATAGCGTCCCTCGGCGTCGAATTCGGCGTTGCCGAAACCGGTCACGACCGCATCCGGCTTGATCCTGGAATACACGCCCGCGCCGGAATACCCTTTTTTCTCCGCATAGTGAAAATGCCCATGATAACCGCCCGGCGTGAGTAGCTCGGGCGTCATGTCGGGCGCTTGCGCCTTGAGTTCCTGCACGCACACAACATCGGCATCCTGCTTTGCCATCCATTCGAAAAAACCTTTTTTGGCCGCAGAGCGGACCCCATTCAGATTGGCGGAAATGATCTTTAACATGACGAGAGTGAAGTAAAGTGAGGCGGCTAGCATAAACGATTTGCTGCCTCAATGTGGTGCGCATAAAGCCGGCATTTTCCAGGATGCGGGCACGATATCGATTTAAAATGCAGGCTACTTCGATCCACACCGACAGTCATTGTCGTTTTAATAAGGTGCACACATTTTGAATAATTTGCGTCAGCAATTCATCGCGTTTTCCGTCAATGCCGGCGTGCTCCGCTTCGGCGAATTCGTCACCAAGGCAGGGCGCAATTCCCCGTATTTTTTTAACGCCGGCTTGTTCAATGATGGTGCGATCCTGGGCCGGCTAGCCGAGTTTTACGCGCAGACGCTGCTCGACTCCGGTATCGAATTCGACATGCTGTTCGGACCGGCGTACAAGGGCATCACGCTGGCCGCATCGACGGCGGTGGCATTGGCCGGCCAAGGCCGCAACGTGCCGTTCGCGTTCAACCGCAAGGAAGCCAAGGATCACGGCGAGGGCGGCACGATGGTGGGCGCCAAGCTGCAGGGGCGCGTGGTGATCATCGACGATGTGATTTCAGCCGGCACGTCGGTGCGCGAATCGGTCGACATGATCCGTGCGGCCGGCGCGACGCCGTGCGCCGTGCTGATCGCATTGGACCGGATGGAACGCGCCGGCCAGGAGGGTGCGCTATCCGCACATTCGGCGGTACAGGAAGTGAGTCAAACCTACGGCATGCCGGTGATTGCGATTGCCAATCTGAATGATTTGTTCGAGTATATTTCCGCCGCAGGTGCGGATGCGCGGCAGGCGCAATATAAGGATGCGGTTGCGGCTTACCGTAACCGGTATGGTGTGGCGTAGCGCAGCCGGATTCTTGATTCCTTGTGGGAGATGCCATGAAAAGCACGGCCAAGACCTTGTTTCTACTTTCCTTTGTGCTGGCGCCGTGGAGCGCGCATGCGCAGATTTACCTGTGCAAGGACGCCTCCGGCAAAACGATTTCTTCCGATCGGCCGATTCCAGAGTGTGCAGACCGCGCCGTGCGTGAATACGGCAAAAGCGGCGCACTCAAGCGTGAGATCCCGGCGCCGCTGACGGCGGAGGAAAATCGTCAAAAGCAATTGCGGGAAGAGAAACGAAAGGCCGAGGCTCTCGCAGCCGACGAGCAACGGAAAAGCGATCGCGTCATCATGGCGCGTTACACCAGGGAAGCCGATATCGAAAAAGCGCGACAGCGCTCGGTCGATGTCGTGCAAGAACAGGTCAAGAGAGGAAGCATGTCGATTGCGTCATCCGAGAAACAGCTGAAACAAGCGCAAGCGGAAATGGAATCGTACCAAAAGAAGCACGCCAAACCGCCGGCGGAGTTGCAGCGCCGGCTGCAGCAAGCGGATCAGCGTATCAAGGATGAGACGACGGCAATGAAGGAAAACGAAGCGGAGATCGCGCAGATCAATGCGAAGTTCGATCAAACGCTCAAGCGCTATCGGGAGATAACGGCGGGCGCGGCAACGAAATGAACGATGCCTTTGTGACCAGATGAATTTGCAGGGGGCGCTGCGCTCTACACCATCCTACAAAAACGCCTTACGCGCGTTCGCAAACCGCTCTAAGCAGGTGCTCAGAATTCTTTTGACATGTTCGAAGGCGGGATGGAACCCGAGCGCTATCGACAAACCTTTCCCCGTCATTCCCGCGCAGGCGGGAATCCATACTGAGCTTGCTCGCTCCACCGGCCTATGGATTCCCGCCTGCGCGGGAATGACGGGGAAACTGACTGCCCGCTCTCAAAC
>CAMLDH010000124.1 GCA_946478765.1 uncultured Oxalobacteraceae bacterium
GGTAACACGCCCTTTACTGCGCCTTGTCCATTTGATGGCGCGTAAAAATTGATTTTTATCACGAATTGGCAGTGAGAATCTGGCTTAAATACCTAATGTGGCGGCGGAAAGGGGCGCAGACGGCTTGTGGCCACGGTGTCCTTGTGCAGAGCGGTGCTGCGGCACCGATTCTGGAGGGCATTTATTGCGCAATCGTATCGAGCTCGTTTTCAATCCATTGTGGTGTAACAACGTAGTCGAAGGGGGGAAGTCAATGACTGTCAAACGCGAAGATTTGCTGGCTGCGGCTACCGCCGGCGTTTTGCATTACGGGGAAATCGATTCGCTGCTGATTTTTCTGGCGCAGCGGGAGGCGACGATCAGGAAGCTGACGACGGTCACGGAAAAGCCGGCGGAGGGAATGCGCGCGCATTGGATGTATTACCTGGGCGGCGTGCTGGCAATCGCCGTCGCGACCTTGTTCGGCATGCTGTTTTCAACGCGCAACGTAGGTTCGCTCGGCTTGGTGGCCGTGCTGTGGTTTTCGCTGGTGTATGTGTTGTGCGCGATTGGCGCGACTGCATGGTTTGATGTGCGCGGGAGGCGTGTGCTGATTGGGTTGTTTGTGGTGCTGGCGATTGCGCTGATGCCGCTGGCGGTGTTTGCGTTGCGGCGGTCGGTGGAGGGATAGACGGGATTTTTTGGCGTTCGGTTTATCCGTGCCGAAGTTCTGGCGGATAGGGGATGCCTCTGTCGCTGCGCCATGCGCATGGCAAACAGGCGCAATCTTTATTAAGTAATCGAGCAAAAATAAGGGCGCCAAATAAGGGCGCCCTACAGCCATCCGCAATTCGCTCTAATACTGCGCCCACTCCTCGCCAATGCGGGCGTCCGCCGCTGCCACCTTTTTCGCTGTCGCGCTGCCGGCAGACGCAGCAATCCGGTGTCCCGCGTGCGGTTTGGCGCTCAGCGGGATCACGCGGGCGTTCGCTTGCTGTGCAGGTTTGGCTGCCGGCATCCCCGAGATCAATTGCGTGCCTTCCAGCTTGAACACGCTGACAACGTGTTCCAGGTTGTCGGCCTGATCCTGCAAGGACACGGCCGCGGCGGCCGCTTCTTCCACCAGTGCCGCATTTTGCTGGGTGACATCGTCCATCTGGCCGATGGCGTGGCTGATCTGTTCGATGCCTGTGGTCTGTTCCTGGCTGGCTGCGGTGATGTCGCTCATGATATCGGCCACGCGCTTGATGCTGGTGACGACTTCTTGCATCGTGTCTCCGGCTTGATTGACCAGTCTGGCGCCGGTCTCGACCTTGTCTACCGAGTCGCCGATCAGCGTCTTGATTTCTTTGGCTGCGCCGGCCGAGCGTTGCGCGAGATTGCGTACTTCGGCGGCGACCACGGCGAAGCCTTTTCCCTGCTCACCGGCGCGTGCGGCTTCGACCGCCGCATTCAACGCCAGGATATTGGTCTGGAATGCAATGCCGTCGATCACGCTGATGATGTCGACAATTTTTTTCGACGATTCATTGATGTGACCCATGGTGTGGACGACTTCCGACACCACGGCGCCGCCCTTGACCGCGACTTCGGTGGCTGATACGGCCAACTGGCTGGCCTGACGCGCGTTGTCGGCATTGACCTTGACCGTGTTGGTCAGCTCTTCCACCGATGCGGCACTTTCCTGGAGCGAGCCGGCCTGCTGCTCCGTGCGCACCGAGAGGTCAGCGTTGCCTGACGTGATCTGATGCGATCCGGTGGCGATGGACTCCACTGCACTCTTGATCGTGTGTACCGTTTTTGCGAGCGCTTCCTGCATGGTTTTCATGGAAAACAGCAGGCTGCTCTGATCGCCATCCTTGATGACGACCTGCGTCGTCAAATCGCCGGATGCAATTTTGTGCGTGATCTCCGCCGCATAGTCGGGCTCGCCGCCGAGGCTGGCGAGCAGCCTGCGGCCCATCATGACCGCCAGCACGATAGCCGCGCCAAGGGAGGCCGTGAAGATCGCCAGCAACGATAGGTTGGCCGACTGGATGCGATCCTTGGCCTGCGCCTCGTCGGTTTCATTGCGTTTGGTGGTGATCTGCACGACCTGGTCGATCGCCTTGCGGTGGGTCTCGTAGGACTGCTTCATGCGCGTCATTGCGGCCGCGCTTGCTTCGCGATCCTGTTTCTGAATCGCGGGGATGAATTCCTTGAATGCGGCCGCATAGAACGTCATTGCCGGGATATGCGCCTGCTTCAGAAAAATATCGTCGAGTTCGCTTCCCAGTCCTTCTTTCAGCCAGACGGCGTGGCGCGTATCGTATTCAGCCTGCAATGTCTTGAGGCGTTCAATCAACGTGTCCTGTTCCGCCTTTTCGGCGGCGCCGGCGATCTGCAAAGCGACCAGGTAGGATTCGATGATGTATTCGGGCGGCGGCAATATGTCGGCAATCAGGTCCTTGCCCTGAACGATGCGCTGATAGACCGGGCCGTTGACCTTGAGTTCGTTGATCGTCTTGAAAGACCACGCGCCGTACACCGCGAAACCAAGCGCAAATACGCCTATCAGTATAGCGAAACGATGCGATAGTTTGAGATTGCGAGATGCATCCATCCTGACTCCTCTTTTCGATCAAGTTTTTTTGTGCCAAGCAGGAGAGAATGGCGCCGTACCCTTTGTCGATCAAGGTGTCGATTGCCGCGAAGTCCGGTTGCGCTCTTCTGCCTTGGATTGGGTCAAACCTCTGTTATAGACAATGTATTTCCTGGCGACAATACCATCTTTATGGGGGGGCATGCAATTAGCGCTGAGAATCACGTGGCTTGGTCGCACACCGGAATACAACGCCAAGGCCGGGGGTCACATCTGCTTGAACAGATGCGCAAAGACGCGGCTGACCGGCAATACTTCGGTGCGGTCGCGCAGCTTGACCGACAGCTTGCCCAGTGCATCGCGGGTGGCGACCTGGATGTGGTTGACGTTGACGATGGTGCCGCGATGGATTTGCCAGAACTGGTTGGGGTCGAGTTGCGGCAACAGTTCTTTCAGGCTGGTGCGAATCAGCGATTCACTCTCTGTACTCACCACGTTCACGTATTTGTCGGTTGCTTCGAAGTACAGTACCTCGCCGACCGGAATCAGGCGGATCTGGTTGCCGACGGCTGCGCGTATCATGCTCAGGCGCTCGGCCGCCGGCGCCAGTGCGCGCAACTGGCGGACCACGCGCTCCAGTTCGTTGCCGCGTTCGCCATGCTGCGTCAGGCGTTCCTTCAGGCGCTCCACGGTCTTGGCCAGGCGCGCATCGTTGATCGGCTTGAGCACATAATCGGCCGCCGCCTGCTCGAATGCCTCCAGCGCGAAATGGTTATGCGCGGTCACAAACACGATCAACGGAAACGGCACGTCGTCGGGCCATTCGTCGGCCAGTTCATGCGCCGCTTCCATGCCGGTCTTGCCCGGCATCTGGATATCGAAGAACAACACGTCGGGCCGTTGCGCCATGGCTTCCTGCACGGCGGTCACGCCGTTGTCGACCACTGCGCCGATGTGCAGTTCCGGCCACAGACGCTGCAGCGCCTGCACCAGCGCATAGGCAAGGATCGGTTCGTCTTCCGCCACGAGGGCGCGCAGGATCGTCATGGTTGTTGTGGAATGGTGAGTTGGGCGATCACGCCGGAGGGGGTATTGGGCAACAGGGAAAACGATGCCTGTTCGCCGTACAGCGCATGCAGGCGTTCGCGCACGTTTGTCAGACCGACATGCGTGCTGTGCGTCAAATGGTGCGGATGGTGCGGCATATCGAGTCCGAGGCCGGTGTCGGCGACCGCCAGCGTCAGCACGCCATCCTGTTCCTGCGCGGTGACGTCGATGCGTCCGCCGCCGAGCTTGGGTTCCAGTCCATGTTTGATCGCATTCTCGACCAGCGGCTGCAACAGCATCGGCGGCACGTTCCGGTTGCGCAAGGCATCCGGCAGCTGCAGCGTATAGGCCAGGCGCGCACCCATGCGCACCGACATCAGGCCGAGATAGGCATCCATCAATGAAAACTCATGCGCCAGCGTGGTTCTTTCCGCGCGTGACGACGACAGCGTCGCGCGCAGGTACAGGATCAGTTGATCGAGCATGTGCTGCGCCCGCGGCGGATCGATCGCGATCATGCCCTGCAGGTTGGCCAAGGTGTTGAACAGCATGTGCGGCTCGATCTGCGCCTGCAGCAGTTGCAGCTGCGCCTGCATGGCTTGCTTTTCGATCGCGGCGGCGCGCGCTTTTTCGGCTTCGGCACCGGCTGTCAGCATCGAGACCTTGGCGCGGGTCCAGAAGAACCAGGTGATGACTGCACTGACAAGGAGGGTAATGATGAAAAACTCGGTGGCGTTTTTGGCCAGCATGTGGGCGGAAACACTCTGTGCCGGCAGGTCGAGTATCGCTATCGCCATCATGTTGCCGAAAATTTTGGCGATCGGTATCGAAATCAGGACCAGCACGAGAAAGGGCAGCCGCGGCGGCAAATGCACGCCCCACAGCACCATCCGCCCGCCATCGACGAAAAGCAGCGCCAGCGAGCCGACGCACATCGAGAACACCATGTTTTCCCGGAAGCCGCCACCCATGTGCATCACGTAAGTGACAAGAAGGGCGACGACGACATTGAAAACGGCGCCGATCGCAAAATCGACCGGCAGGCGACGCATCAGGCACTCGCGCCGGGATATTGGCGTCAATCCGGTGTTTATGTTTGTGGCCGGCATTTATGTATGTTTTTTCAGTTCGTTATCGATCATGCGCTGTGCGCAGGTTGCGCCGGGCGAATGCAGGAAAACGGCTAACCCGCGAAATAGTACCCCGATGACGGCATTGTCGTAAAACACGCCGGCCGATGCCAGCATATCGATCCATTGCCGCTGGGTCTTCACCATGCCCGCCGGCCTCGATGTGGGAGATTCTGGGCGCGCCATGGCCCCGCCAGTACGCGGGTCAGATCCAGTACGCGATATGCCCAAGCGATTTTTTCAGCGGCGGGTTAGCCATGTTTCGAATTGCCCCAGACTCAATGGTTGGCTGAAATAGTAACCTTGCGCAAGGTCGCAACCGTGCGTGCGCAGGTATTCCAGCTGTTGAGGCGTCTCCACGCCTTCAGCCACGACAACGAGTCCGAGCGGATGGGCCATCGAAATGATCGCATCGGTGATCGCGCAATCGTCGCCCTCGGCCGGCAGGCCGGCGACCAGACTGCGATCGATCTTGAGCTTTTTCACCGAATAGCGGCGCAAGTAAGACAGGCTGGAATAGCCGGTGCCGAAGTCATCGATGGCCAACGGAATTTGCATTTGCGTGATGCTGTCGAGCACCGCCGCCGCGGTCGTATTGTGCTGCATGACCGCGCCTTCCTTGACTTCCCATTCCAGACGCGACGCCGGCACGCCGGTGCGCTCCAGCGTCGCTTCCAGCAACGGCACTATCGCCTGATCCATCAATTGGCTGGTCGACAGGTTGATCGCCATATTGAGCCCGTCAAGCCCGCGATCCCGCCACAGCCGCCATTGCAGGCAGATATGATCAAACATCCATTGGCTGACATCGGTGATCAGGCCGGACTCTTCGGCCACCGGCATGAAATGCGACGGCAGCAGCAGGCCACGCTGCGGATGCAGCCAGCGCAGGAATGCCTCGACGCAGCGCACCTCGCCGCTCGCCAGGTCAATCTGCGCCTGATAATAAAATTCGAGCTGGTTGCGTTCCAACGCGTGGCGCAAATCGATTTCGAGCTTCAGGCGGTCGCTTGCGCCATTCATCAGGACCGGCGCAAACAAATGGTATTGATCGCGGCCGGCCGATTTGGCGTGATACATCGCGATGTCCGCTTTTTTCATCAGCGTCTCGAGATCGGTGCCGTCGAACGGATAGAACGAAATGCCGACGCTGGCCGAGATATGCAACTCGCGGCCGTTGAGCGAAAATGTCTCGCGCATCGATTCCACGATTTTCTTCGCGATATCCTCGGCAATGTGCGGCCGGGTCAATTCGCGTGCCAGCAGCATGAATTCGTCGCCGCCCAGACGCACCAGGATATCGTTCTTGCGGACCGAATTTTTCAAGCGTCGGGCGACCGCCTTGAGCAATTCATCGCCGATTGCGTGGCCCAGCGAATCGTTGATGCTTTTGAAGCCGTCGAGGTCGATGAAGAAGGCTGCCAGCGACGGCGAGGTTGCGGCGATTTTCGGGAAAATGTCGGTGGTGTGATACTGCAGGTAATGGCGGTTGGGCAGGCCGGTCAGGCTGTCATGATGCGCCAGATGGCGCAGTTCATCCTCGGTTCTGGCGCGCTCCGCTTCCTTGTAGATCAATGAGATAAGGGTCGAAACATTGACGATGAAATCCGATTCGTCCTTGCTCCAATGGCGTACGTGATGCAAATGGACGGCGCACAGTATCCCTTCGACGTTGCTGCCTTTTTTTGCCGGCGCCAGCACCATGGCCTTGATCGACTGCGAGTGCAGATAGCCGCGCATGCTGTCAGCGCGGGTATCGCGGTCGACATCGGAAACAATGATGGTTTTTGATTCCTGCAGCGCTTGCTGCAGCAGCGGATGCACATCGATCGGAAACGCCATGTGCGCGGCATCGCTCCGGAATTTCCGTTCGCTATTGTCGTACATCATGACGCACACCACTTCGGACTGGTCTTCATTCATTTTCCAGTAAGAGCAGCGATCGATGCCCGCGACATTGGCCGACGCTTCCAGGATGGGTCGGAGCGACCGTATGAAACTGGTATGCCGATATTGCGCCATTTGGAACAAACGGTTGAGATAATGCAACTGGCGCTTTTTCTCCCTGATGTTGGCATGCTGCCGTTGGTATTGCTCGGTAATATCCCGTCCACTCAACAATAAGCCGGCGACTGCTTGATTGTTTGAAAGATTGCACCCCAGAATCGAGAGGTGGCGCCACGAGCGATTGCGATGCTGAATGCGAAAAACCGCCGGCGGCATCGGCTTTTGCGGCCCGCCTTTCAGAAGGGCTTCAATGGCCGCGACGGCTTTGGGCCGATCCTCCGGATGAATTAATTCGATTGCGCGGGAGTGCATCATTTCCTCGGGCGTATAGCCGAGGATTTCCTTGAACGCGGGGTTCGCATACAAGACTACCCCCCTCGTGTCCGGCGTCAATATACTGACCAGATCAGGTGCGTTTTCAGCGATTGACCGAAAACATGCGGCGGCGTCAACATACGGATACTTTTCTGCTTCAACGGCAATTACCGACTTGGCAGATGAAGAAGCAAGGGGGGTGTGCGGCTGCATTTTTAGAGGGGGATTGGAATCACGACTTTAGAGACGCGGTTTGAAAACAAGTTCTGCGGAAATTTGTTCGGCGGTACACTATTTACCTCATCCACGATCCCACTCATTTCATGTGGCCCTATCCCAAAATTGTCGCGCATCGGGGCGGCGGCAAGCTTGCTCCCGAGAACACACTGGCTGCCATGCGCTGCGGTCTGTCGTATGGATTCCATGCGGTCGAGTTCGACGTGATGCTGTCCAAAGACGGCATACCGATGCTGATGCACGACCCGCATTTCGGACGCACGGTGGCAGGCGCCGGGAAAGTGTCGGACACTCCCGCGCGCGAATTGGCGGCGATGGATGCCGGTGCGTGGTTCCGTGCGGAATTTGCCGGCGAGCCGGTGCCGACCTTCGCGCAGGTAGCGGATTTCTGCCGGGCTAACCGGATCTGGATGAATGTCGAAATCAAGCCCGCGCCGGGCTTTGATAAGCAAACCGGATGTGCGGTGGCGCAATCGAGCAGGCAATTGTTTGCTGCCGAAATAGCGGCGGCGGCCGGGCTCGCCAATGCCGCTATTCCGTTGTTGTCGTCATTCTCGTTTGATGCGCTGATGGCGGCCAAGGCCGCGGCGCCGCAAGTGCCGCGCGCCTATCTGGTCGACGTGATTCCAGGCGACTGGCATGCGCGACTGGACGCGATCGGCGCCGTTGCACTCCATACCAATCACCAGAATTTGTCGCCGGCGCAGGCGCAGGCAATCAAGCAGGCGGGGTTCGGCCTGTTTTGCTACACCGTCAACGATCCGTTACGTGCGCGGGAAATCCTGGGCTGGGGGGTGGATGCGTTCTGCACCGACCGCATCGACTTGATCGGCCCGGATTTTTCCTGAATCGGCTTCGATTACCCGTGTCTCTTGTATTGGAGCCAATATCCTAAGCATTTGAAAACGCCCGCTGGTAGTGCCGGCGAGCGTCTTCTTTGGCTGGTCCGGGCCTTAAATCAAGAGGCTTATCACGTATAATCAACGGTTTGCAACGCATTTCACCTTTCCCTTAAAGAACATGAACTCGTCTGAAATCCGCGATAAATTCCTCAAGTTTTTCGAATCCAAAGGCCACACGATCGTGCGCTCGTCGAGTCTGGTGCCGGGCAACGACCCGACGCTGCTGTTCACCAACTCGGGCATGGTGCAGTTCAAGGACGTGTTCCTCGGCACCGACCAGCGCAATTACGTGCGCGCCGCATCCGTGCAGCGTTGCCTGCGCGCCGGCGGCAAGCATAACGATCTGGAAAACGTCGGCTACACCGCGCGCCATCACACGTTTTTCGAAATGCTGGGCAACTGGTCGTTCGGCGACTACTTCAAGCGCGATTCGCTGGTCTGGGCGTGGGAATTGCTGACCAAGGTATATGGCTTGCCTGCCGAAAAATTGTGGGCTACCGTCTATGAAACCGACGACGAGGCGTACGACATCTGGGTCAACGTGATCGGTTTGCCGAAAGAGCGCGTGGTGCGCATCGGCGACAACAAGGGCGCGCCGTACGCATCGGACAATTTCTGGCAGATGGCCGATACCGGCCCGTGCGGTCCGTGCTCGGAAATCTTCTACGACCACGGCCCGGACGTGTGGGGCGGCCCACCGGGCAGCGCCGAGCAGGACGGCGACCGTTACATTGAAATCTGGAACAACGTGTTCATGCAATTCGATCGCCAGAT
Source organism: uncultured Oxalobacteraceae bacterium (assembly GCA_946478765.1). The sequence goes on from CAMLDH010000124.1 coordinate 8,973, forward strand.
CGATCCCAAAACCGGTGAAGCGACCCTGACGCCGCTGCCGAAACCGTGCGTCGATACCGGCATGGGACTGGAGCGCCTGGCAGCGGTATTGCAGCACGTGCACAGCAATTACGAAATCGACTTGTTCGCGCGCCTGGTCAAGGCGGCGGCGCGCGAGACCGGCACGCAAGATTTGAGCAACAATTCGCTGCGCGTGATCGCCGACCATATTCGCGCCTGCTCGTTTTTGATTGTGGACGGCGTGATCCCGGCTAGCGAAGGGCGCGGTTATGTATTGCGCCGCATTATTCGCCGCGCCTTGCGTCATGGCCACAAGCTGGGGCAGACGCAGCCGTTCTTCTACAAGCTGGTCAAGGACCTGGTGCAGGAAATGGGCAGCGCTTATCCGGAATTGCCGGAAGCCGCCGCGCGCGTCGAGCAAGTGTTGAAGAACGAGGAAGAACGTTTTGGCGAAACGCTGGAGAACGGGATGAAAATCCTCGAAGCGGCGCTGGCAAAAAACTCGAAAAAGCTCGATGGTGAAACCGCCTTCACGCTGTATGACACCTACGGTTTTCCGCTCGATCTGACTGCCGATATCTGCCGCGAGCGCGACGTGGAACTCGACGAAGCGGGTTTCACCG